>NZ_JBHUPT010000030.1:0-139092 GCF_049056525.1 Leisingera coralii
TGCGTCAGCGGTTGAAAGAGTTGTCCGGAGAACGCAGGCGGTTCGGTTATCGGCGCCTGCATATTCTGCTGAACCGGGAGGGCTGGAAAGTGAACTGGAAGAAACTCTATCGGATCTACCGCGAAGAGGGCCTGACGGTGCGCAAGCGCGGTGGCCGTAAACGGGCGATTGGCACCCGTGCGCCGATGGCAATCCCGCAAGGCCCGAACCAAAGATGGTCGCTGGACTTCGTGTCCGACAGCCTGTCAGACGGGCGCCGTTTCCGGGTGCTCTGCGTCATTGACGACTTCAGCCGGGAATGCCTGGCCGCGGTCGTGGACACCTCACTCTCCGGCCAGCGGGTTGCCCGTGAGCTCGATAATATCGCCCGAACGCGCGGCTATCCCTGCATGGTGGTCAGCGATAATGGGACCGAACTGACGTCGAATGCCATTCTGAAATGGCAGGAAGACCGGAAGGTCGAGTGGCACTACATCGCGCCAGGCAAGCCCATGCAGAACGGCTTTGTCGAAAGCTTCAACGGCCGCCTCCGGGACGAGTGCCTCAACGAGCACTTGTTCGCCAGCCTGCGCCACGCCCGAGAGCTGATCGCGGCCTGGCGTGACGATTACAATCACCATCGCCCACATACGAGCCTCGACGGGCTCACCCCGTGGGAGTATCACCAACGGTCAGTAGAGGACCAAACCCTGAACAGGGCGAACTAATAACCGCGGACTCTGCGGGGAGCACGTCACAGCCGTTATACCAAGCCTGCGGGATAATACGTTTTGAAATGAAGTCCCCCAAAGCCCGCACTTCAGATCCATCTCATGAACTGGAGATTACACCTGGTGGACTTGCCCCCAACGCAGGACCGCGGGCCTGACTCAAGATGCATTGAACATTCTGCGGGTCATAAACGGCACAATGGGCGATACTGCCTGCGCCAATGCGAGAAAGTATGCTTTCGCTGGATACGTCTCCTACGGATCTCGGAGGCAAACATGGACCGAAGCTGTTTCACCACAACCGGATCGTCTCGTAGCGTCACGCCGATGCCCCTTCGCGCAGAAAGTCTTCCACATTCCCAAGCAAAAGAGGGAAACGCACGTCAATCACGACAGCCATTCAGATGATAACAGGGTTGGTTAGAAAGTACCCGAAAGGGCTGCGTTTGCTCATTGCCGGGTGCAGGGAAACCGCTCTGCCCGTCTCATGACGATTTGATCTGACGCCTCTCAATCTAATGGAAACGCCATGGAAGTTGGCATCGGTTCAGCCAAGCTATATCGTAATACTTGGCTGGATTCCTTTAGGAGAATAGCATGAAGTTCCGTTTCCCGATCGTCATCATCGACGAAGACTTCCGATCAGAGAATTCCTCAGGTTCCGGCATCCGTGCTATGGCCAAGGCCATCGAAGACGAAGGTTTCGAGGTTCTGGGCGTAACGAGCTACGGCGACCTTTCGCAATTCGCACAGCAGCAGTCACGCGCAAGCGCGTTTGTTCTGTCCATTGATGACGAGGAATTCAGCCCCGGCCCGGACCTCGATCCCGCCGTTGTCGACTTACGCAATTTCATCGAGGAAGTGCGCTGGAAGAACGCAGATGTGCCGATCTACATCTACGGTGAAACCAAGACGAGCCGCCATCTGCCCAATGACATCCTGCGCGAACTGCACGGCTTCATCCACATGTTCGAGGACACGCCGGAATTCGTGGCGCGGCACATCATCCGCGAGGCAAAAAGCTATCTCGAAAGCATCCAGCCGCCGTTTTTCAAGAAGCTCCTGGATTACGCCGAGGACGGTTCCTACTCCTGGCACTGTCCGGGGCATTCCGGCGGCGTGGCCTTTCTGAAAAGCCCGGTCGGGCAGATGTACCACCAGTTCTATGGCGAGAACATGCTGCGGGCGGATGTCTGCAACGCAGTGGAGGAACTGGGACAGCTGCTGGACCACAACGGCGCTATCGGCGCCTCGGAACGCAATGCTGCGCGGATCTTCAACGCCGATCACTGCTTTTTCGTGACCAATGGCACCTCAACCTCGAACAAGATGGTCTGGCATCACTCGGTGGCACCGGGCGACGTGGTGGTGGTCGACCGCAACTGCCACAAGTCGATCCTGCATTCGATCATCATGACCGGCGCCGTTCCGGTGTTCCTGAAGCCGACCCGCAACCATTGGGGCATCATCGGCCCGATCCCGCGTTCGGAGTTCGACCCGGACAGCATCAAGGCCAAGATCCGCGCCAACCCGCTGCTGAAGGATGCGGACGCAGAAGCGGTGAAGCCGCGGATCATGACGCTGACCCAGTCGACCTATGACGGGGTTCTGTACAACACCGAGGTCATCAAGGGGCAGTTGGACGGCTATGCCGAGAACCTGCATTTTGACGAGGCCTGGCTGCCGCATGCGGCCTTCCACCCGTTCTATGGCAGCTATCACGCGATGGGCCGCAAGCGCGGGCGCACCAAGCATTCAGTGACCTATGCCACCCAGTCGATCCACAAGCTGCTCGCGGGGATCAGCCAGGCCAGCCACGTGCTGGTGCAGGACAGCGAGGAGACCAAGCTGGACCGGCATCTGTTCAACGAGGCCTACCTGATGCACACCTCCACCAGCCCGCAGTATTCGATCATCGCCAGCTGCGATGTGGCGGCGGCAATGATGGAGCCGCCGGGCGGCACCGCACTGGTCGAGGAAAGCATCATGGAGGCGCTGGACTTCCGCCGCGCCATGCGCAAGGTCGACGAGGAATACGGCGCCGATGACTGGTGGTTCCAGGTCTGGGGACCGGAGGATCTGGCCGAAGAGGGCATCGGCAGCACCAAGGACTGGGTGCTGAAGAAAACCGATGCCGATGGGGTTCAGGCAGGCGGCGAGGACAGCTGGCACGGCTTCGGCGACATGGCGCCGGGTTTCAACATGCTGGACCCGATCAAAGCGACGATCATCACCCCCGGCCTCAATCTGGACGGCCGGTTCGAGGACTGGGGCATCCCGGCCTCCATCGTGACCAAATATCTGGCCGAGCATGGCGTGGTGGTGGAAAAAACCGGGCTCTACTCCTTTTTCATCATGTTCACCATCGGCATCACCAAGGGGCGCTGGAACACGCTGCTGACCGCGCTGCAGCAGTTCAAGGACGATTATGCCAAAAACCAGCCCATGTGGCGTGCCATGCCAGCGTTCTGCGCGACGCAACCGCGTTACGAGCAGATGGGGTTGCGCGACCTCTGTCAGCTTGTTCACGCACAATACGCCAAATATGACGTGGCGCGGCTGTCGACCGAAATGTACCTCAGCGACCTGACCCCGGCGATGAAGCCCAGCGAAGCATTCAGCCACATCGCACAGCGCACCACGCAGCGCGTTCCGGTCGATGAACTTGAGGGGCGTATCACAACAAGCCTGGTGACCCCCTACCCGCCGGGCATCCCGCTTTTGATACCGGGGGAGGTATTCAACACGAAGATCGTGGAGTACCTGAAATTCAATCGCGAGTTCGGGCGCGAATGCCCGGGGTTCGAAACGGACATCCACGGCTTGGTCCAGGAAACCGGGCGCGATGGCCTGGTACACTATTTCGCTGATTGCGTCGCGGCGTGATCCAAGGACGGTGCAGTGGTCTGGAGGAAGCTGGCGGGCCAGGGTCAGGCTTCATAGCCAATACATGACGGTAGCGGCTAGTGCGATTGCCAAAGGGATGACTTTGCGGCGCGTGTCATATCGCACTGCTTTGGCGCGGGTGTCCGGAAAACAGCGCTCAAGACGCGCCATCCGCGCATCGCTCTACAAGAAACGGCCCGACATGCCGCAGTTCTTTTTGAACGGCGTCTCATGCTGCACTTCCGAAATCGATCGGCCCTGACCCTTCTGTATTCCGGCTTTGCCGTTTTGCCCGCCTCACTGGCCTTGGCCGAGGCTGGTGACGGGGCGGTATCTGGCATCTGAGCCTTGCGGCGTTGACCACGTTCGCCAGCGAGCCAGCACCGCCTCTCTTCATCATCCTGAACAGTTGCAAGCGGCCACGCTGGACTGCGGATCAGAAGAAAGAGGGTATGAACACGATAGCATCAGACCGGATCATCGGCACAGATGTCTCGCGCGACTGGTTTGAAATTCGCTTTCTGCAGGAAGGCAAGCGAGCAAGGTTGCCGAAAATGCCGCAAGGTCATGCCCGTGTCCTGCTGTTCCCCCAACGAACGCTGCCAAAGGACATGGCAGCAGCCTTGCAGAAAACGCGAGTTTGATGCCCGGGCGGTCAGATCCGGGCTGCATTCACTGCCGCGCAAAGGATATTCGCAAGCGGTCCTGGACGGGTAAATGCCCCACCCCGCGCTCAAGCAATTGCGCAACCGCCGGGAAATGCGCGGCTGGCAAGACTTGAGCCCCACCGTGGCAGACGCAGTGACCGAGAGTTGCGAGAAGCTCCGCCACACCTGCAACACGCTTGAGCTCTGAATCTGCACAAGAACTGCTCCGGCTTTTTGCCCGGTGAAGTAACAGAAACCAGTCAGCCCGAACTCATGCGGATGCAGGACCGCCAGATCCTGGGCCTGCCGGCATCCCGTCCGGCCGCGCCGAAAGTTTCGCCCCGTGCGTTCCGGGACTTCCTGGACAGCCTCATTGAAGCTTTGCAGCGGCAATCTGAAGAGAACCCGATACTGATAGATGAAAGACTTGGGAACACGGCGAGCAAATACTGGTTCAAGGGATCAATACGACCGATGCCCCATTATCGCTGATAAGAATGCGCAACTCACTTGAGCCTTCGCTGCACCTGCACTCCTGGATTTTCCTGGCGGCAACTATGCAAACAAACCGCACATTGCAGACCCGCGCGGCTTCCCAAAAAGCAGGCGCTGGTGCTGCCCAGCTGAGGAATAGCGGTCCAAACCCGGACCCGGCGCTGCCGGCCCGCCAGGGTTCTGCAAGCGCCGGCGCCGCACGCAGACCCAACCATTCGTTCCACCTTGGCCTGCCATAGTTCGCCTGGATTCCGGGCGTGAGGGTCTAACATTTATGCGTCCCTCTGCCTGGTAATCCCGCTCAGGCAACCGCGCGTGTCCTTACTGCGGTATCACGGCTGGCAGCTTAAGATCATCGTGATCATGGCTCAAAGGGCCTTAGTAGCGAATTCGCTTCCGCTATGTGCTCTTGAGACAATGGTTTAGAGAGGAACTTCTTTATCAGCGGGAACTGGGCCGCTCGTTCCAGATCAGCCGGATTAACCGTGGTGCTGACAATGACAACAACAGGCACGGGGTCAAGGGCTTGGAGCTGCCCGCCATACGTCTCCAGGAATTCGAAACCGGTGACCGGAGGCATATTTATGTCAAGAAAGATCAGTTCTGGCGTATCTCCTCCTTCTTCGATGTGCTTCATTGCAGCTATAGGCCCGTCGAACAGCTCAACCCTTTCGAACAGTTGCGATTTGCCGATGGTTCGTTTTGCAAATTTCCGGTCCATCCTGTCATCATCTATGACGTAAACTATTTTTTCGCGGCTACGCATTTGTTTCTACTCCAAACTCAGGTCGACACTGAAGGTTGCGCCTTTGCCGGGTTCAGAGGTGACATGAACCAATGCACCGTGGTTTTCTGCCACACGCTTGCACAGGGCCAGTCCTATGCCCGAACCGGGGTGTTCGTCATGACGATGCAGACGCTTGAACAAGTCAAAGATCTTCTCCTGCTGTCCCTCAGGTATGCCTGGCCCGTTGTCGGAAACCGATAGGCGCACCTTGCCCGCTGCATCAACTGGCACACATTCGACCCGGACCTGGGCTCTCTGCCCCTCCGCCCTGTACTTCAGCGCGTTAGACAGCAGGTTGGTCAGCAGAACCCGGATCTGGAACGGGCTGCCCAGAACCGCGGGCAAAGCCCCCACCTGGATCTCGGCTTCCGCACTGGCCACCAAAGCGTCCATGTCCTGAAGGATCTGCAGCACCAACTGCTTCAGGTCCACCCGTTCCGGCGTGAACTGGTGGCCGACGACTTTCGAGTAATCCAGCACGTCATCCACCAGCTGGCGCATCCGCTGTGCGGTGCCAATCAGATCATTGATGAGTTCGGCCGCTTCCGGGGCGAGGTCCGCCTGGAAATCCTCAAGCAGAACTTCCAGAAAACAGTGTATCGTGTTGATCGGCGTCTTCAGGTCGTGGGACAGCGCATAGGTGAAATTGGACTGGTCCTGATTGGTCTGCGTCAGCTGCCGGTTCTTGCGTTCCAGCTCCTCTGCCCGCAGCCGGATTTCCGTTGTCCGCTTCTGCACCTGGCGGTCCAGTTCGTCCCTTTGACGGGCCAGTTCAAAGGTTATGTCGCGCAGCTCCTCCTCAACCCGGCGGCGTTCCGCAACTTCCTTTCTCAGTTTTGCGGTGCCGCTGACGTATCCGCGCAGCGCCATGTCATAGACCGCCATCCCTTCAAGAAAGAAGTCCTCGGTCCGCTCAAGACACACGCCTGATCCGCCTGCCGCCTGCAGACGCTCTCGCAGCCCGGAAAAATGGAACAATCCAAAGTCGGACAAAGGCACTTTCGCTGCCAGGGCAAGACGGGCGGCTTCATAGGCCTCTCCCAGCTGCTCTGCATCGCCGCTGTCCATGTAGGCGGCAAGGGCTGCGCTATAGCGGCGGGCCGCCACCGTCATGGCGTCTTGTGCCTGGGGCTCGTCCACACCGATCATGTGTCCCTCCGCCGGTGGGCAACAGCCAGAACTGTGCGGTCATCATAGTCCTTGCCGTAGGTGCCGAGGCAGGAGGACACCCACTCCCGGGGCGGCACCTGCGCGTGGGGAAGCGAATCCCGGAACCGCCGCGAAACCCCGTCGGAGGCGAAAACCAGGACGTGCTGCGGCGGAAACTTCTGCGTCTGACAGAAAACGCCAGGGAAATGCACCCCCAAGGTTCCGCCCTTCTGCATGACCGTGCTGCTGTCTTTGCAGTCCGGCCGCAACGGGCAGATGACACCCTCCACATCCCCGAGCGCGGCCCATTCGACGGCCGCCTGATCCGGGTCGATCAGCGCCACAGCCAGCGCCGCCCCGCGGGAGCCCTGCAAGCGGCGATGGGCGGCCTCGAACAGCTCGGCAATGCCGCGGACAGAACCGGCCGCCAGTTCCTGCAGGCATGCGCTGGCTGCGTCCCGGGCTTCCGCGCCGCTGCCCACGCCATCCGCCAGGGCGGCCAGCAGCCTGCCGCCGTCCCGCCGCAGCAAATAGCCGTCGCCGCAAGCAGTGCATCCCTCCTTTGCGGCCTGCGCCACTGCCCAGTCGATCTGAGAGCCGCCAGGGCCAAAAGCGATACTGCCGCTCTCTGCGCTCAACGCCATTTCACCACCGTCACAGTGAGCCCGCGGCCGGGCTCCGAGCGGATCTCAAAATGGTCGACGATCCGCCGGGTGCCCGGCAGCCCGAGACCGAGACTGTTGCCTGTTGAATACCCGTCCTGCAGAGCCAGTTCGACGTCGTCCAGCCCGGGGCCGCGGTCCCGCGCCGTCACCTTGATTCCGGTTTTCGCACCGCTGGCGGCAGCGCACAGCTCAATTTCTCCCTCGTCCGCGTATTTCACGATATTGCGGGCCAGTTCGGACACCGCGGTTGCAATCAGGGCCTGGTCGGGCCTGCTGAATTCCAGCTCCACCGCCAGCCGGCGCACCAGCTGGCGCGCTGCAACAACATCGCTGTCACAGGACACCGGCTGCAGCACAGCTGAGGGTTCCGCCACAGGCGCATTCATGAACCGTCTCGCAGGATCGCAATACCGTGGTCAAGGTTCAGCGCGGTGGGGATATTTTCCAGATTGAGGCCCAGAAGCACCATTGCCATCGCGATCTCCGGCCGGATGCCGACAATGGCGATCCGCGCACCGCGCAAGGAGACCGAAGCCGCGATATCGCTCAGCATCCTGGTGCCAAAGCTGTCGATAACATCCAGCAGGCTGACGTCCAGGATCACCTTGGTTGCCGCCAGCCGCGAGACCTCCGTCAGAATGCTGTGCTGCATCGCCTGGATGTCGCTGTCGGACAGCTCTTCCTGCACCGCAGCGATCAGCAGGTCGCCCTGGCTGATGATGGGGACGCGCCGGACCATCTCAGCGATCCAGAAGCTTGCGAGCGGTTTCGACGCCCCGCTCAAGATCGCCTGCCGGGTTCAGCGCGTCACCGGTCACGCCGATCTTGACCAGCGCCTGCGCCACCTCGGCGCTGATCCCGGTCAGCACGGACTGCGCACCCATCAGGCGGGTTGCTGTCATGGTCTGGATCAGGTGATTGGCCACCATGCTGTCCACCGCAGCAACCCCGGTGATATCGAGCACCACCACGCGGGCGCTCTGCTCCCGGATTGCATCAAGGATCTGCATGGTCAGAAGCCGCGACCGGTGGCTGTCGAGCACGCCGACAACCGGCACCAGCAGCAGCCCTTCCTGCAGGCGCAGTGCCGGTGTCGGCAATTCACTCATCTGGCGTTCACGCTGTTCGATCGCCTCGGACCGGGCTGCCGAAAAAGCTTCGATCGTGATCGCCTGATGGCAGGCGGCCGTCTTGCGCAGCGCCTTCTGGATCGCCTGGGCTTCCGCGCCGTCTTGCGTATGCTCCCGGATCAGATCACAGATCCGGCTGATGGCAAAGGTGTACAGGCCCAGGTAAAAGCTTGGCGAGATACCGTAGCTTTCATTGAAAATGCCCGCGCCCTTGCGGCTCTCGAAAAACTTCTGGTCAAGGCCAGCTTCAAACAGCTCCAGAAGATGCCGCCGCTGTTCGTCCTGCACCTCTTGCATACCGGAGGCAGACCGCTCGCCGCTGGGGTGGTCATAGCCGCCGTCACGGCTGTAGAAATCCTGCAGGATCGCCTCGATGTTCTGTTCGGCCAGCGGCAGAAGGCCGGAAACCCGGGCCCGGTCGTCCTGGCTTACGTCAAACCAGCCCCACACGTCCTGAAGCTCCTTTGCAGGGGATTGAATAGTCGATGAAATGACCTCGTTCATGGGACCCTCGCAGCCATGGATGTGTACTGAAAGGGTCCGGCGAAATCCTTGACGAAACACTAAAGGTCTCAGGAGTTACCGATAATTCCCCGCAAAACCAGTGAGTTGGAAAGAACGCGAAAATGGCATCCAGATTGGCCCGTCCGTCAGACTTGGGAAAGCCCGCTATCTGCGCGAAGCTTGCACGGGAGCGCCCGGGCTGCGGGAAATGACAGCTTCGCCCCACAGGATGGTCACTGCGTGCCATCTGTCTGAATATCAGCCTTAGGACAAGCTTCGCATCCGCGGGAAACCCAAGCACTTGCCCGGCCCTGAAAGGCCCAATTCTTCACGCCTTCCTGTCACCCTGCGCCCTTGCGGTATACTGGTTCCATCGGACCTTGAGAAAGCAATTCCTGAAACCATTGATGCGCCATTCCATCTAGCTGCCGACGTGAGAGGGGCGCACAATCTGCTGACGCTCGACATGGCCTTGGTGCTGACAAGCACGATGCTTGCCGACAGTTCCAAAGCAATCAACGAACTCGGGTACACGCCGTCATCCTTGGAAAAGATGTTGCGTGACGAAATCGAATGGCTGGCGGAAAATGGCTGTTTAGGCAAAAGAACAACCTGGGTATGGAACTAGCATAGCTAGTGGCCAGCGTGCAGTTCCAGCTCAGTGCGCTTGGCTTTCAGGTCACCAAACATGGCTTCGATCTCATCACTAAACCGCTGCTCGATGGCTGGCCGCTTGGCTTTCAGAGTAGGTGTCAGAAGACCGTTCCCGGTTGTCCAGGGCTCAAGAACGGAATGAACGGCCCGAACGCGGGCGTAGCTTGGCAGTTCCTGGGTCGCGCGGGCGATTTCAGACAGGATCGCCTTTGCCGCCGCTGGTGCGTTCAAATCGTCTTCGGCTACCCCGAGATCCCGGGCTAAAGCCGCCCAGGCTTCACCATTAAGCACCACAATCGCGGCAAGGCAGGGCTTGCCGTCACCGGTGACGAGTGCTTGTTCGAACAACGGCTTTTGCTCAATGCTTGCCTCAACCTTCGTTGGAGCAACCTTCTTGCCAGTCGACAACGCGATGATCTCCTTGAGGCGGCTCCTGATAAACACGTGGCCTTCATGAAACTCGGCAATGTCCCCGGTCCTGAACCAGCCTTCGGGATCAATCGCCTGTTCGGTTTTCTCCGGGTCATCCCAATACCCAAGCATCAGGCTGGGTGTTCGGATCAGCAATTCACCCTCATCTGTGGTTTTGAGCTCAACCCCCTGCAAAGCGCTCCCAACCGACCCCGGCAGGCTGTCTTCGATCGTGGTGGCCGTCACAACCGGCGCAGTTTCGGTCAAGCCATACCCTTCAATCAGAGGCAGTCCCAATCCAATCAGAAAATGGCTCGCTTCTTCGGAAAGCGGCGCCCCGCCGCTGACTGCAACCCTGAGCCGCCCGCCAAAAGCCATCATGATCTTTTTTGCGACAAGGCGCCTCAGTACCGGCCAGAACAATGCTCGTGTCAGCCAGCTTGGCGCAGCGGCGCGGCCATGCTTTGCCTGAAACAGGCGCCAGCCGGTATCCGCGGCGAACATGGTAAGGGCTTTGGTTATGGGGCTGCTGCCCGCTTTTTCCAGGATCGCCTCGTATATCCTCTCGTAGAGCCTTGGCACAGCAATCAGGATGGTCGGCCGGATCACAGCGATATCCTCTCTCAACGTCTGGATTGACCGGGAGAAGGCAACACGGGCACCGGAGACAAGAGGCAGGTAATACCCCATAGTGCGCTCGAAGGAATGGGCCAGCGGCAAGACCGACAGGAAAACATCGGTTGTCAACGGAGGAATGAATTTCGTGACAGCGTCGGCATTCCAAAGCATCGCGCGATGCGACAGCATCACCCCCTTGGGAAGACCGGTCGTACCCGACGTATGAATGATCGTGGCAACATCTTCTGCGCTGCATCTGATATCATCCTCAGCGGCCCCTTCGTCCGGCAAGACGTCATCCAATACCTCGATACGCTGCCTGCCGTTATGGACCGGGCCAACGGGCACCTGCTGAATCCAGATCACCTCAAGCTTGGAGCAATCCGCACATTGCGCCGCCAGCGACTGCCACCTTTCCCGCGTATCCATGATACACAGCCGCACTCCGCTATGCGCTAGAATATAACCGTTATTTTCCGCGCTATCGTGTAAATAAATCGGAACTGTGATCAGCCCATTCGCCATTGCTGCAATATCGAAGGCGACCCAATCAACGCCGTTCTGGAGCAAAATTCCCACGCGCTCACCGGGTTCCATACCCGCCCTATCAAGTGCTGCCCGGATTAAGCCGGCTTTGTGCGCAACTTGTTGCCAGGTGAAATCTGCCCACTGATTTTCGCGAAATTCAGAATATGCGACAGCACCCGGATTGCGGGCCACTCTCTGGAAAAAAACCTCAGGCAACGTCCGCACCGGATCGAAGCTGATTACGTCGAGCTCAGGCTGTCTGGCTGTCATCATGGTTTAAGACTAGTTGCGCCACCGCATTTGCCGATATGACCTTAGTCAAGGACGCACGAGTGGCTGCAGTATCGTTGGCAAGGCGCATTTTGGCTGCACATGCGGCACAGGCACCTGCAGCAACTTCGAGACAATCTCTTCCGGTTTCGGTGGTTTGTCTGCCACTCCCGGCCCTCGGTTTCCTAAACGGAACGGTGAAACAGTTCTGTTGAGAAGAAACTGAAGAATTTGCGTGCCCCGCGCGACATGGATCAGGGCGCGGCGAATGCGGCGTGAAACTCGGCGGCAAGGAGCGCGGAGTCTGTGCCATAGCGTGCCGAAAAATGGAAAGGGATTGCGCGTTTGACGCCAGCTTCTCTGGCGATCCCGGCGGCGGCCTGCGCAGTGAGGTGGCAAGTCGCGGCGGCAGCCGGACGGTCGGCTTCCAGGAAGGCAGCCTCAATGAACAGCTGGTCGGCTGCGCGGGCGAGCCCGATGATGCGGGACCGGTTCGATGCGGTATCGGCGGCGTCGGTCACATAGGCGAAATGCTGGCCTTTGCCTGTACGGAACGCGCGGGTTCGCAGCGCGCCAAGAGCAACCGTCCCGGCGCCTGGCACTGAGATGACGGTGTGGTCCGGCAGGTTGTCGCGAATGGCCTGCTTGGCGGCATTGATCCAGGGGCCAACCGGCAGCCCCAGTTCCGCAAGCCCGTTGCGCCAGACGTTGACACGGTCGCGTTCGAGAAAGGCAAATGCCAGCGACGGTATGCCATGATCCAGGGCGGCCGCACGGATCTCGAACGCTGGTTCAGACAGAACCAGGCCCGGCGCGATGCCGGGCGGCGGCAATTCCCGCCGGGCGAAACGCTCCCGGGCCCGAAACTCGGCCATCTCGGCGATGCGATCGCCGTCAAAGGACTGAACCGTCAGGCGAAAGTCCACGGCGGTTTCGTCCAGGAGATTCCAGGTGAAGGAGTTGAGGCGGCTTTGGATCTGCCTCACGAACCCCGGAGGCCCGAGCATCAGCAACGGGCGCGGACGGTGCAGGCGCAAGCGCAGCAACCGGTCGATGCCTGCAACATGGTCCATGTGGGTGTGGCTTATGAAGACATGAGAAACCCGCAGAAGCTCACGCGGCGAAAGCGGCGCCGTGTCCCCTAGATCGAACAGCATCGCGCGGCGCCCGAAACGGAAATCGAGGTAGAGACCGGGATCACCGGTGGGGTCGTTGATCAGCCGGGGTTGGACAGGAATGATCATAGGACATCCAAGCTGTTGCCGTTCATTGCGAATGGACGCTCAGGAACCTGCCTGGGCTTCCCCGAAATTCTCGACCCGGAACCGGTGCAGGCAAATGTTCCCGGCCCAGTAGTCGCGGGGCAAACCCGCCTTGCGCTTCAAACTCTCGAGAAAGGCCTGCGGCTCGCTGAGACCCTCCCAGACCTTAGGCAGGAAGGTTGCCCGGTGCCCGCCAACGGAAAGGATCAATCCGTCCCGTCCCGGATCAATCCGGGAGATTGCCTCCTCTTCACACGAAAACTGTATCTCCTGGGCTCTGCTCAGCACGGTAATCTCGATCCTGATCTTGCGCAGTTCCCCGGCCGTTACAGGCGAGAACCGCGGATCGCGGAATCCCGCACCCAGCGCATTCTCCGCCACGTCCGCCGCCAGGGACCGGCGCGCTTCCAACGTGCCGATACAGCCGCGCAACTCGCCGCCGCAGGTGAGTGTCACAAAACTAGCAGCAAACGTCTGCAACGGGGCTGAAGCTGTATCCGGCATTGCCGCAGCTTCGGGGCGCGTTCCCAGGCGCTTGGAAATGGCGCCGCGTGCCACGTCCAGCAATTCGGCCCGGGATTTGCCGCTCAGCATTGCCGCGTCCACCGGATAGAAGGCCCAGGCGCCATAACCGACCACGCTGGACGTATCGCCTGTCTCCGATGAGCTGTCCCCCATGCCCAGCCGCAGCGCCTTGGTTTCCCGGCCAGTGCGGGACAGGAGCCAGCCCTGCAGGCACTTGGCGCCGCAAGCATGATCAGGAGTCAATTCCTCCGCTGCGCCGCTTTCCAGCAGACGCGCGGTTTCCGCGTCCTTTTCCCGTGCAGCGCTCTGGCTCAGGAAATGGCTGAGATCAGAGGAGAGGACAAATAGTGTCTCAGGTCCGGCAAGCGCATCAATTGCCGCGGCGACCTGTCCGGCCGGCACATCGCCGCAGACCAGCGGGACGATCTGCGCATCCGGCCAGAGTGTCCGGATAAAAGGCAATTGGGTTTCGATAGCGTGTTCGTTGTCATGCGCCGCATCTTCCTCATGCGCGAGGCCCGCCATCGCCAGCTCTTCACAAGCGGGCCGGTCGATGGCCAGCACGCCAATCGGGGTCGAGAACCTGTCCTGGGAAGGGAAAGCCAGGCCTTGAAACCAGTGCCGGTGCGAAGGCCCCAGCACCACGACACGCCTCGGGGACCAGGTCACTGCACCATAGGAAAGCCCGGCAAAGCGCCCCGAATACCGGTAACCGGCATGAGCGGCAACAATGGCCCGCGCCGCCGCGTCCCCAGCCTGGCAAGTCCGGGCCGCTGCCTCGAGGAACGCCTCGACCTCGGCAGCGAGCTGTTCACCGTCAGCGGTAAAAAACGTGCCGGCGAAACGGCAACTGCGTACAGACATTGTCCCGCCCCTTTTGCGGTGCCCCTCCTGCGAAAGCGATTTGTTACTATATAGGAAGTATCCACCAGAAAACGGAGAGGCCGCCCGTGAAAACCGCGCGTTATTGGTCTGGCCGTCCCGAGGATGGCAGGCTCGTTTGCGAACTGTGCCCCCGCTTTTGCGCACTTAAGCCGGGGCAGCGCGGCTTGTGCTTTGTGCGCAAACGCGAGGGCCAGCGCATTGTGCTGGAGACCTACAACCGCTCCTCGGGCTTCTGCATCGATCCTATCGAGAAAAAACCGCTGAACCATTTTCTGCCGGGGACACCGGTACTGAGTTTTGGCACGGCGGGATGCAACCTCGCCTGCAAGTTTTGCCAGAACCACGAAATATCGAAGAGCCGCGAGGTCGCGAGCCTGTCGGACTATGCGACGCCGGAGATGATTGCCGATGCGGCAGACAGGGCCGGTGCGGCGTCGGTCGCCTATACCTACAACGACCCGGTGATCTTTCACGAATACGCCGTCGACATCGCACAGGCCTGTCACGAAAAAGGCATCCGCAGCGTCGCGGTCACTGCCGGCTACATAACGCCCGAACCGCGTGAAGAATTCTTTGCAAACATGGATGCGGCGAACATCGACCTGAAAGCTTTCACCGAAGAATTCTATTGGAAACTCACCGCCTCGCACCTCGCGCCCGTGCTGGAGACCATCGAATATGCCGTGAAGGAAACCAGCTGCTGGGTGGAATTGACGACGCTGCTGATCCCCGGCTGCAACGACAGCGACGCGGAACTGGCAGAGATGTCCGAATGGGTGGTTGATAAGCTCGGGCCGGACGTGCCGTTGCACTTCTCGGCCTTTCATCCGGACTACCGGATGTCGGACGTGCCGCCGACGCCGCAGGCGGCCCTGTTGCGGGCGCAAGAAATCGCCAAGGCAGCCGGCGTGCGGCATGTCTATGTCGGCAACACCCACCACGAGGAGGGGCAGTCGAGCTATTGCTCGGGTTGCGGCGAACTGGTGATCGGCCGCGACTGGTATCAGCTTTTGCAATGGAACCTGACGGATGAGGGCCTGTGCCGGAACTGCGGCACCGTTTTACCCGGGGTATTTGAAGGGCCGCCTGGTGACTGGGGCCGCAAACGGAAACTGCTGAGGATTGGATGACCGGTTGGAATACGGCAGGTGCTGGCACAGCATCGAGGGTGGCTGGCTTGCGCAGGAAGTGCAAAAGGCGCCGATTTGAGGCTTGTATTCCCCGCACTACATTGTGCGGTGGAGAAACCGCATGGGAATTGCGAAACGACTGCTTCTGCTGCTTGGCCTGATCGTCCTTGCCATAACGGCAGTGGAGCCCTTGAAAGCCCAGACCGAAAGTGAAGGCGCTGCCGGAAATCACGTGCTTGTCACGGTGGTAGAAGGCCCGATCGGCCCGGCAACCGTGCATCACGTTGAGCGGGTGCTCCAACAAGCCCGGACCGCACCTGCGGAGGCAGTTGTCCTGCAGCTCAACACGCCTGGCGGGCTCGCCGATGCGATGCGCGAGATCATTTCGCAGATACTGCAGTCTCAGGTGCCTGTGATCACCTATGTGGCACCGCCCGGGGCGCATGCGGCCAGCGCCGGGACCTATATTCTCTACGCCAGCCATGTCGCGGCGATGGCGCCTGGAACCAACCTGGGCGCGGCGACACCGATCGCAATCGGCGGGCTCCCAGAAGGCCTGCCCGGCCGGGATCCAGTAAAGGAGCCGGAAGGGGAGAAAGACACCAACGGCAGCCCGGCCCGCAGCCCAACGGCGCCAAAGACTGCCTTGGAGGCCAAGGCAACCAATGACGCGGCCGCGCTGATCCGCAGTTTGGCGGAACTACACGGCCGCAACGCGGACTGGGCCGAAAAAGCGGTGCGCCAGGCCGAGAGCCTGTCTGCAACCAGAGCACTGGAGCTCAATGTCATTGATCTGGTTGCCGCCGACTTGGACGCGCTATTGCGCGATGCCGACGGGCGCAGCGTGGTGATGGGCGAATCCCGGAAGCAGATTTTCACCGCCGGACTGCCGGTCGAGCGGATCGAAATGGACATGGTCATCCGCATTCTAAGCGTTTTGTCGAACCCGAATGTGGCCCTGGTGCTGATGATGCTTGGGGTCTACGGGCTGATCTTCGAATTCTGGAACCCCGGCGCCCTGGTGCCCGGGGTTGTGGGAGCGATCTGCCTCACCCTGGGGCTCTTTGCCCTCAACCAGCTGCCGTTGAATTACGCAGCACTGGCGCTCCTGGGGATCGGTGTGGCCTTCATGGTTGCCGAGGCATTTTCGCCAAGTTTCGGTGTCTTGGGACTTGGCGGGCTGATCGCGTTTTCGCTGGGCGCGGCCATGCTGGTGGATGCCGATACACCCGCCTTCCGCATCTCCTGGTGGCTGATCGCCAGCATGGCACTGACCAGCGCCGCGGTGCTGGTGCTGCTGCTCGGCTACACGATCCGCACCTACCGGCGGCAGCTGGTATCGGGGACAGCACGCATGATCGGCGCCAGGGCCAGGGTGCTCGACTGGCAGGATGGCAGCGGTTTTGTCTGGGTTGAGGGCGAACGCTGGCAGGCGCAGGGGCTTTCCGGCCTGCAGCCGGGCCAATACGTCCGCATTAAAGCGGTCAAGGACCTCACACTGCATGTCATGGCCGACACCGGATCAGGACCGGGAGCAACCAGGGGAGAATAAGATGGAAACACTTCCTTTTGATTGGGTCGCCTATCTGCTGGCAGTCGTCCTGCTGGTGCTATTCCTGCAGGCGGCAGTCTACATCTTCCGCGAGTATGAACGCGGGGTGCTGTTCACGCTGGGCCGGTTCACCCGGGTTTCGGGGCCGGGCTTTGTGCTGATCATTCCGGTGGTCCAGCAGCTGGTGCGGACAGACCTGCGCATGTTTGTCGAAGATGTGCCCAGCCAGGATGTCATCAGCCGCGACAATGTCTCGGTCAAGGTCAACGCGGTGATCTACTTCCGGATCGTCGACCCGCAGCGCGCGATCATCAACGTCGCAGACTTCCGGGCTGCCGTCAGCCAGCTGGCACAAACCACCCTGCGTTCGGTGCTGGGCAAGCACGAGCTGGATGAAATGCTTTCCGAACGCGACAAGCTCAACGCCGATATCCAGGAAATCCTCGACCGCCAGACCGACGCCTGGGGCATCAAGGTGGCAAACGTCGAGATCAAGCACGTGGATATCGACGAAAGCATGGTCCGCGCCATCGCCAAGCAGGCGGAAGCGGAGCGGCTCCGCCGCGCCCGGGTCATCAACGCCGCGGGCGAGTTCCAGGCCGCATCCAAGCTGGTCGAGGCGGGCAAACTGCTGGCCACGCAGCCCAATTCCATGCAGCTGCGTTATTTCAACGCGCTCACCGACATTGCAACGGGCCGGACCACGACAGTTGTCTTCCCGCTGCCAGTCGACCTGCTTCCCAACGCGAAAAAGCCAAAAGAGTGATGCATGTGCGTTGAAGCCTGATCTGGCCAAGGCAAATTTGCAGTCGCGGAGCACTGATGGGAGTACGCCGCCGCCGCGGCATCAGTGCTGGCCGGCTTTGCTGCACAAAAGTCTGGGCAAATTGACGAATAATAGACGCTAGTGGAGCAGGTCTGCTGACAGGCAAATGACGGCGTCACCTCACTATCGGAGGCATCTGCAGTATCCGATAGGAGCAAAGTCATGAAACACGTCAACACTATCATCATCGGTGGCGGCCAGGCCGGGTTGGCCATGGGGCGCTGCCTGTTCGAACATGGCGTTGATAACGTCATTCTGGAGCGCGGAAGGATCGGTGAGAGGTGGCACAGCGAACGCTGGGACTCTCTGAAACTGCTGACCCCGAACTGGCAGAGCCGCCTGCCGCATTGGACCTATGACGGCGATGCGCCGGATGCCTTCATGTCTGTGCCGGATTTCATTGAAAGGCTGGAGGGTTACGCTCGCTCCTATGATGCATGCATCGAATGCGGCACCACCGTCACAGCCGTGCAGCGCCAGGAAAACGGCAGGTTCCGGGTCGCGACGGACCGCGGTGAGTGGAGCGCACAGAACGTCGTTGTTGCAACCGGGTTCTGCGACACCCCGCGTGTTCCCGATTTCGCGGAAAACCTGCCGGATGACGTCGTGCAAATCGTTCCTTCCGCCTACCGCAACCCGTCGCAGGTGCCTGATGGGCATGTGCTGGTTGTGGGCGCTTCGGCGACCGGTCTGCAAATCGCCGAAGAGCTCCTCAAGGCCGGCCGTCCCGTTACTGTATCGGTTGGAACCCATATCCGGGTGCCACGGCGGTATCGCGGGCGCGATATCCTGTATTGGATGGATGCGACCGGCGGGTTTGCTGCCGCAGCCGATCCCGCCGATGAACGGGGCAATCCGCCGCCGCAGCTGGTAGGGTCCGCCGGAAACCGCGATTTGGATCTGTCAACGGTGCAAAAGCTGGGCGCGCGCCTGGTCGGCCGCACGGCAGGTGTCGAGGACGGCCGGATCCTGTTTGCCGATACGCTGCGCCAAAGCGTCGAGAAAGCAGACAGGATGATGTTCGAACTGCTTGGCAAGATCGATGGTTTCATCGAGGCCAATGGGTATGACGTTCCGCCTGCCAAAGCCGGTGAGATCCAGCCTGTGCCGATCCCCGATGAACCCGTGCAAAGGAGCATTGGCACAGACCGCGTCCGCTCCGTCGTTTGGGCAACCGGCTATCAGCGCAAGTATCCCTGGCTGAAAATTCCGGTGCTGGACGAGCGCGGCGAGATTTCGCACAAGGAGGGCATCAGCCCGGTTGCCGGCCTTTATGTCCTTGGAATGCGGTTTCAGAAACGCAAGTACTCCAACCTGATTGACGGCGTCGGCCGCGATGCCGAGGACCTTGCCGGGCATATCGCCGAAAGGGCGAGGGCCATCGCCGCATAATCCAGGCCCAACGTCAGTCCAGCAGCTTCAGCGCGCCAAGGAGCAGATCACGATCCTTGGCGCGCACCAGCGGAAACCCCTGTGCTATTTCGACCGGATCCAGTCTGGTCCCCGACGTTCGGACAGCTGCCCTGGCGCGTTCCAACTCTCCTTCCGAACCTGTTTTGGCGCTGGAAGCCAGAAGATACACCAGATCATCGGCCCGCTTGCGGCTGATGCGATCGAATACACGCAGCGTCTCTTCAAACCGCTGCTGATGAAACAGCGCCCGGGCCAGGTGGCTCCAATATCGCTCCGGGTGGTACGGGTTCAGCCGCATCGATTTGCGAACCCACTCTTCGCCGGCAACCGGCTCGCCCGCAAAAGTCAGAATCTCGCCCATCGCGCACAGCGAGCGGTCGTCGTTGGGGTTCAGAAACAAGGCGCGCTCCTGATGCCAGAGCGCCCGGCGGACATTGCCTCTGGTCAAATGGTTCTGAGCCAGAACCCGGTGGCACTCGCTTTCATTTTCGTCCAGTTCAAGCCCGTGCTCGGCCGCCGCCTGCGACTGATCCACCAATCTTGCCGGGTCATCCAGCTTGTGAACGATCGCCTGGCCCAGACCGCAGGCCAGCCAGGCATGGGCCAGCGCATAATCCGGATCCTTGCTGATCGCCAGCCTGAACAAATCAAGGCATTTCCGGCAATCGGCAGCCGTGAACAAATGGTGATGATACTTGCCTCTCAGCAGAATATCGTATGCTTCCAAACGCTGCGGATCCAAGCCGCGCGACTGCATCAGCCGGGCGCTCTCCACCCGTCCCACAAGCGTCGAGACAACCGTCGAAACGATCTCTGTCTGAACCTTGAAGACATCGCCCATTTGACGGTTGTATTGCTCCGCCCAGATTGCTGTGCCGCGTTCGGCGCTCAAAAGCTGAACACTGATCCGCATCGCATCGCCTGAGCGGCGAACGCTTCCCCTGACCAGAAAGGACGCGCCCAGGGCAGACGCGACTTCATCTTCGGGGGTTGCCCGGCCGCGATACCGGAAGGACGATGGCCGGGCGATAAGCTCCAGCTCGCTGAAACGGGAGAGGGCCGTCGTCAGATCCTCGGTGATACCATCCGAAAAGTACAAATCGCTTTCGTCTGAGAGGTTTTCGAACGGCAGAACGGCCACAACAGGTTTGCCAGTCGAACTGGCCGTCTCGGACCGGGAGGGCGTCCCCGGCAGAGCCGATAGCCCGGAATTGGAAATTGCGTCAAAAACGGCCTGTGTTTCCGGGCTTGGAGTTGTATCGAGGTCCCGCTGCAAAGCCTCGCCGCATAACTTGAACTGGCGCATGGCTTCTGACCGGCGGCCTTGCCGGTTCAGCAGTTCCATCAAGGCGCGATGCGCCATTTCGCAGCACGGGTCTATCGCAAGTTTGCGTCTCAGGGCCGCCTCTGCCTCGGTATCGGCCCCTTGCGCAACCAGTTTGCCGGCCAAACGGTCGATCATGGTACAGGCCATCGCGCGCAGCCTTTCCCGCGTGCCGCGCGCCCAGGTTTCGAATTCCTCGGCCTGGACATGAAAGGACTCAAGGAAGTCTCCCCGATACAGCTCAAGGGCTTCCTGCAGTTCAGCAACGTCATGACAATCCTTGCTGCGAACAAAGACAGAAACATCCGCATCGCAAAGTGACGTGTTCAGCCTCAGCGTATCGCCATCACTGCAGACGGCGGGGCCAAGCACCCGCCGGATTTGCGACAGCGCTTGCCTCAGGTTATGACGGGCACGCTCGTCGCCCGTATTGCCCCACAGCATGGTGGCAACACGTTCGCGCGTGGCCGGGCGGCCGTCTTCCATGGAAAGAAAGGCGAGCAAAGCTTGCGATTTCTTGGCGAGCCCTGAAGCGGCGCCTTTGGATAGCCGAACTTCACTTCCTCCGAAGAACAGCAAGAATACCTGGTTATCCATTTTCCAAGTATATTGGTTGGGCCGCTTTTGACCAGCGAGGCATCTTGAAAGGAGATCAGTTTAAGGCGGAACGGAAAATTGGCGCTCATGCGGCAAGGCCGCTTGCCGTTTCACGAGGTTGCGCCGACAGGCCGGCATCAGGCTCAGGCGTGGCTCCCGCGCTGAGGTGCCGCGCCTTTGGGGCATGGGGCTTCGGATGCAATCTCTGCGGGCCCAATTGAGAGCCGCAGGGATTGCACCGGGGCCTGCGTCTCAGCCCGCTGCGCGGCCTTCGCCAACGAACAGCTTTTGAATGTCGACAAACAGCCCGTCCTCGACCGAGGCTTTCATCTCCGCCCAGGCCTCCGGCGCCTCAATGATGCTGTCATACAGAGCCCGCGGCGCCACCAGGGTTTCCAGCACATCGCCAGAGAACATGTCGGCCCACTGGAACACCAGGCCGCCATCGTCCTGCATGTCCACCAGCCGCATCTCGACACCGGCCTGTATTGGCGCGCCGGGCAAGCCGTGGATCATCGCCAGCTTGGTAAGTTCGACGATGCTGTCTTCCAGCTCCGCGTCGCCGATCAGCAGCTTCTCACGCAGCGCAGGCCAGCCGAACACCAGCCGCGGCGACAGTTCATCGCCGATTGCCCGCGCCTCGGCCGATGCCTGGCCGCCATAGGCCAGGTCAAAGGTGGCCCGGGCCTCATCTTCGAGGGCAACCCAATCGCCAAGCCGCTGCGCCGGCTGGACCGAAAACCACTGGCCGCGCGCCATGTCGAGATAGTTCAGCACCGGATCCAGCATGAATTCGGTGCCGCAGCTGCTGCAGGAGACAACCTGGAACGTGCCCTCGATAATATCCTGCCGCAGATCCGGCCGCCGGTCGGCGTTGACGCTTTCGGCCAGGGTAACGGTGATCTGTTCCTCGCAAGAGGGGCAGGTGACGGTGATATCATTCATGATTGACATTTGTTTGCCCCTTTAGTTGCTCATGTCTTTTTCCAGCCACTCGCGGGCCGGGTGCTTGGGGTTCATCTTGCCGCTGTGGAAGGCGGCATAGATGTCGGCGAACCATTCGCCTGGCGCCCGGAACTGGTAGCCGCGCACCCCTTGCGACCGGGCCGCAAACTCGTAGCTGACCCATTTTCCGGAATAGGCTTCCTGATAGACCCGGCCGCCGATCTGCAGCCGTTTCGTCTCGGTCGCGCTGTACCAGATAGTCTTGTCCGAGCGGATGGAGTCGCACCAGGCTTCGGCTTCCAGCCGCCGCTGGTCCCATTCATCCGCCTCGGCACCGCCTGCGGGGTCCGGCTTGGCATAGTTGCCGCCCGGTTTGGACAGGTAGGAAGCGATGTACGACTTGTCATACTTGAAATGTTTGGCCGCCTTGTCGGCGATCTCGCTGACGTCGCCGCCGTATTCCTTCCAGCCGCCGTATTTCTTGCTGGAGCCGTTGCGTTTCATGACGCCGTATTTGTCGTCCACCGCATGGCCGATTTCATGCAGCGTCGTCCAGTTGAAGGATTGCGCCGGGGTATCGTCCACCGGCTTGCAATTCTCGTCCACCTCGCCCAGCTGCCATTCCTGGCCGATGACGGTCTCCTCTGGCATCTCGGCACGGCCGATGCGCAGCTTGACGTTCTTGGTCATCCGCTTGTTGGCGAAACTGTAGCTCCGGCCGAAGGAGGAAGTGCCCTTTTCGGTGCCGAAACGCTGGACCAAGGCCATCGACGGGTTCTGGCTGGTGTGCCCCTCATCCAGATCGGCCATCAGCGAGAACAGCCGGGTCACATTCGGAGCCATCGCCTCAAGGTCGGTATCCGGGATATTGCCGGCCTTGTCGGTGGTCTGCTTCAGCTCCATGCCAAAGCGCATTTCCAGGACTTTCTTGCAGGCCTTGCGCTTGACCGACGGGTCGAGGGTTTCGAACATCTCGTCCAGCTCCTTCATCCCTTCCTTGGTCTCCAGGAGCTTCTTGATCTTGGCCTCATCCGGCTCTTCATTGGCGTGCATATCCGCCTTCACCTCGGCGATGGTGCAGATCTTCTCGCACTTCTTGAGGTTGTCCAGCGCCTCCTTGGGCTTGAGTTCGCCGGCCATTTCCTCGGCCGCCGACAGGTAGAGACGGGCCTCGTCCACCTCTTCGGCAACGCTGTAATGGGCCTTGTGGCTGACCAGCGCGTCGACCCGCGGCTTCACCTCCCCAAGCTTGGTTTTGTAGGCCGCGTGATGCGTGCCGATGCCCACCGCCTTGTCCAGGAGCTCTTCGGCTGTTTTGACAAACTGCATGGCGGTATTGAACTCGCCTTTGCCCACCGCCCCCTTGGCGCCAAGAATGTTCCGGGCGGAAGCATCGAACAGCCCTTTCAGCGCCGCCGGTTCGGTGTGCTTGGCCTTCTCCTCGCCATGGCGCTTCTCCAGCGCCTTCACTTCGGCATCCAGCTGCACGAATTGCTCGGCCAGCAGGAAGGCACGGGCGACCGAGGAGGCGGCCTGGGCCAGTTTTTCCCGGGCCGAGGGAACCTCGGCGGTTTCATTGAATTCATGATCCGCCTCATCCAGCAGCCGCTGGATGCGGGCCATGTGGTCCTTGACCTGCTGGCAGTCCTTGCCGCCATGCCCCTGCAGCTTTTGCAGCTCGCCGCGCACCGCTTCCAGCTGCTTGTCAAAGCCCTTGGTCTCGGTCGGGCCAGCTTCCTTCAGTTCCTTGGCCATGTCATTCAGAGCCGCCTGGGACTTGGCGGCCGCCGCAACCTTGGCCGCGTCATCCGCAATCGCCTGTGCCACAGCCTTCAATTCCGCGAATTTGCGCTTGGCCTCCTCCCCGGTGAGCTTGGCCAGGCGGAGGTCCAGCCGTTCCAGCTGCAGCGCAACGGTATCGTCCTTGGGATAGTCCTTGCGCAGGTCGGCCACCGCCTTGTCCGCGGCTTCCCGGACGGGTTTGTACTCTTTGTGCTCCTTGCCGATGCGGGTCGGTTCAACGCACATCGGCGCAATCTGATCGACGATCTTCATCGCGTTCGGGTAGGTGTTGGCAGCGACTTCCTCATCGACCTGGTCCAGCAGGCGCTTGGCCCGCACATAGTCCGCTTCAACCGGCGGACACCGCACCTCGAAGAGTTTCTGAACAGCTTCACCGGCCGTATCGCGCTTGGGCTTCAGCTCTGCATGGCGGGTGATCTTGTCCTGCGCCCGGTAGATGTCCCAGGCCGCGGTGTTGATCAGCGCGATGGCCTGGTCGTATTGCCGGTCCGCGATCAGCGCGTCGATCTTGTCCAAATTCGGCTTCATCGCGTCATAGTCGTCCTTGACCAGCGGATCGGTATCTACCGGCGACAGGCGGTCGGTTATCTCATCCTTCTTCTCGTCGACGGCCTTGATGTAATCAGCAAACATTTTCCTGTAGAGATCAGCGCTCTCCTTGGCCTTTTGCAGCTTGGCCAGCGCATCCTTCCACTTTTTGCTGTTGGCATCGGTTTCCGCGGCCGTTTTCTGCTCGCCGTATTTGGCGAACTCCTTGTCCAGCACGTCCTTGGGTTTGCCATAGGTGCCATTGGCGGCATCGAACCAGTCATTGTGCTGCTTGATGGCGCCCTTGAGCAAAGCGTCATAGGCGTCATAGTCCGCCGCCTTGCGCTCAAGGTCCCGCAGCAAGGCCGTCAGTTTGGCAATTTCAGTAACTGCAGCCGCGGGATCCTTGGTGGTCTCTGCCTGCTGCTTGGCATCCTCGAACACCTTGTCGATTGCCTCGGTTTCTGTCTTCAGCGCCTCGCCGCGGTCCTTGGCCGTAGCCGACGTGTAAGCCGTTTTGTGGGCGTCACGGGCGCGTTTGTAGACACTGTACTGGACGAGCTTGTCCAAAAGAGCGGCCAGCTGGCTGCGCGCCGATTCCAGATCAGCCTTGATCCCTGCATCGTCCTGCGGGCTCTTGCCGATTTTGCCTTGTGCGGTCTGCACCGGCTTGACCGCATTGGTGAGCTCCGTGGTGAAAATATTGTCCTTGTCGAGCCCGTCCAGGGAGGTCTTGAAGGATTCAATCGACGTGATGACCCCTGAAAAGTCGCCTGAACCGGATTCGATAGTCGATTTGACATTGTCGACATACCCCGCGTTGCGGGCAAAGATGTCAGCTTCCGACTTGGCGGTGTCCGCCACCTTCTTGGCCTCATCAATATGCTTCTTGGCCAGCTTGTAGTCTTCCTTGGCCACCGCATCAGTGGCCTTGCCTTCCAGCGCCGTAACCTGGTCAGTCAGCCCGCTGACCTTGCCGATGTATTTGGCATCCCAGGCATCCTTGGCGGTCTTCAGCAGCTTCTTGGCATCCAGGTAGGCTTTGTAGTCCTGTGCCATCGCCTGAAGTTTGGCAAACTCCGCAGTGATCGCTTCGCAAATCTTCTGGCCATGCAGGAACTTGGCCTCCTCGCCTTTGACCTTTGCAGAGGCAAGATCCGTCTCCAGCCCGGAGATGTGCTTGGTGATGCCTTCGTGGCCGTCATGGGCCTTGAGATCCTTGATGTTCTGCTCTGCAGTCTTGTAGGCGGCCTTGAAATCCTTGGACCGTTTCATCGCGTCATAGAGCGTGTTGTCCAGATTGTCCGCACGCTCCAGCATTGAAAGGGATTTCAGGAAACTCTTGGTCTTGGAGATGTCCGCGTCCGCAATCAGCTTGCGCATCTGGCCGAGGTAGAGTTTGACCTCCGATGCATCAGGGTGTTTTTCACGGTCGGCAAGGTACCCTTTCACATCGTTCATCTTCTTGGTGTAGCTGGCTGCCCGTTCCGCCCGCCACCTGGCCTGCTGCACGCGGTCGGCCAAGGGCTCCAGCGTTTTCATTGCCACGCCGTATTCGGGGGGATTTGCCGTCCCTTTGGCTTCGGCGGCGTCGAAATCCTCCTTGATCTTGCGCAGGGTGCCCTTGATCAGATCATGCACCGAAGCGTCTCCAAGCGGGTAGTCGGAGAGCAGATCATCGACCCGTTTCTTGCGGTCCGCAAAGAGCGCTGAATACTGCGAACAGGCGTCTGCGTATTTCTCGGCTTCGGCGCAGGTCTTGGCCAGGGGCGGCAAGGCGTCCAGCGCCTCCTTGTACTTGTGCTCCCCTGCCAGCACCTTGGCCGCAGCCAGCCCGTCAGTGATCGTCTTGATCCGGGCCTTGACCGGTTCTTCGTCCTTCTTGTTGTGGTTCTCCAGCGCCTTCACCCGGGGCTCGAACAGTTCGAGCTGCGCTTCCCAGGCCGCCTTGTCAGCCAGCAGCTGGGCGATGTCCCTTTCGCTCTGCTCCAGCTGGCGCATGGCCTCTTCGACCGTTTGGCCGATCTTGACGGGATCGATTTCATCTTTTCCGGACAGCCCGTCCTTGGCGGTATTCAGCGGCTGGCTCAGACGCGCCGGCGGGGTGTCGCCCAAGCTCGTTTCAAACTCCTGCCCCATATGCTCGATATAGCCGCGCACCCGTTCGACCTCTTCGAGAGCCGCGGCGATCTGGGCGGCGCGCTCGGCGCCGGCATCAGCGATCCCCTGCAGGTCATTGGCCGCCTTGCGGGCAGCGGCCAGCCCCTTCTCGTCCTCCAGACCGGTGATGGCAGCACTCAGCTTATCGATGGCAGAGGACTGTTCCGGCAGCACCCGCCGCGCCACATCCAGAGCTTTCTCCATCGAGGAGAGCCGCCGTGTCAGGGTTTCCTTGGCCTTCTCAAAATTTCCGCTGCCTTGATCAGAGGGCTCTTTACCGGTCCCGGTTTCATCGCCTTCGCTTTGCGTATCCGTAGCCTCGGACCTCGCTTCGGTCTCCTGCTTCGCTTCCGGCTGCGGCGCCGGCTGGGACAGTTTCTGCAGCGCCGGCACCAGTTTCTTGGCGGCCGCGATGGCCTTGCCGTATTCGCCGCCCTTGGCCAGCGCAATCACCTGCGCCCAGGCCGCCTGCAGCTTCTCGGCGGCAGTGGGCGCGGCCGCAACGGCCTTGTCATAGATCACCTGGATCTTGGGCTGCAGCGCGTCCCATTTGGGTTTGTTCGGATCTTCGCTTTCTTCCGGGCCCGGCGGGGCCGAGGACAGCTTGTCAAGCGCCTGGCCAACCTTGGCAAGCCCGGCCTCCAGCCGGTCGAACTGTTCCGCCTTGAACAGTTCCAGCAGCTGTTTGTAGTGCTTGCCGAACAGCTTTGCCGTGTCCGGTTCCAGTTCCTGTATCCGGCCACCCAGCGCCTTCAGCTGATCCCGCAGCCCGCTGGTGTCCTTTTGCGGCTCTTCTTTCTGTTCCGGCGGCCGGGCCTCCGGCTGCGGTGCCGCGGTTTGCTGGCTGGCGCCCTCCTCCGCCAGATCGGGATCGTCCGGCAGATCCTCCTCGATCTCGGCTTCCAGCACCTTGCCGGATTCGTCCAGCACCTGAACGTTCAGCCGGACCTTTTCGGACAGCAGGTATTTCTTGAGCTTCTTTGCAATTGAGGGAACGGTCTTGATGCATGTAAGCGACAGGACCTTGCCCTCGACCGTGGCGGTGCCAAAGGCAGCCTTGGTGCCGACACCCTCGTCCTTTGCTGCCTTGCCCACCACCTTGGCAGGCTTTCGGCGGTCCATGCCGAAGTAGTCGTCTTTGGGCCCGCTGCCGGGATTGTAGGCAAAAGTAACCGGCTGCTTCTTTGCCAGCTTTATGAGTTTCTTCAGCTCTCCGCCACGCACATCAAACGCGCCCATAACACTCTCCCCAATGGCTCTACGGCAAATTCCCTCTACTTACGCTAGGTCACCCAAGCTGGTTTGCGCAACGTTTTATGGCGCGGCGGTCCGCAGGGGGACGCCAGCCGCTGCCGCAGCACCTGTAAACGCTGTTCCAACCCGTCCCGAATGTTCGGAAGAGAAGTCCGGACGTGATCCGGGACGGCCCAAAGGACGTTTGGGCGAAAGACCACCGCGCTGAGCACACGGCGGCTCACCTCCCAGACTGCAAATGCGCGCCGAAGAAAGTTCAGGAAAGACCGGGCAGCAAACAGGCACTAATGGCAGATGCTGCCAACAGCGCCAGCGTCAGCCCGCCGATCCGGAGCACCTTTGCGCCGCCCGCGCTGGCAAGGCTGCGCAGCGAAGTCTTGGCGCCAAGAGCCGAAATCGCAATGATCAGCAGCCACTTGGACGCCTCCGCGGCGAAATCTGCCATTTCTTCCGTCATCACCCCGGTGTTTGCCACAAGCGCCAGGGCCAGGAAGACGATCAGGAACCCGGGCACCGGGATCTTGTGCGTCCTGTCCTGTTTACCCGCTGCCGAGACGGCCAGGATCAGAACGCACAGCACCAGCGGCAGCAGGCTCACCCGGACCATCTTCACCAAAGTGGCCAGCTCCGCAGTCTGTTCTGAAACCGTCAGCCCGGCTCCGACGACCTGTGCGACGTCATGGATTGAGGCCCCCAGGACAAAGGCCGTTTGCGCCTCGCTGAAGCCAAAC
The DNA here is from genome assembly GCF_049056525.1 of Leisingera coralii. Lineage (NCBI taxonomy): Bacteria > Pseudomonadati > Pseudomonadota > Alphaproteobacteria > Rhodobacterales > Roseobacteraceae > Leisingera > Leisingera coralii. Next base: position 28,390 of record NZ_JBHUPT010000030.1, read on the forward strand.
TGAACCAGCGCTACCGGATAGACGATCATCGCCAGCGTCGACAGGGCGGTGACCGCGACCACCGTAAACAGCGTCTCTTGCTCCAATGCCTTGCTCTTGGGAAGGCAGGCCGAAATCGCCAGCGCCGCCGAAGCGCCGCAGATTGCCACCGCGCCGCCGGTCAGCACGCCGGATTGCCAATCCCGGCGCGACAGCAGCAGGCCCAGCAGGATGGTGCCGCCCAGCAGCCCGGCGATCGCGCCAAAGCCGGCCACGCCGAGAGAGGCGATATCGCTCACGCTGACCCGCACCCCAAGCAGGGCCACCCCGGCGCGCAGCAGCGCCTTGGAGGAGAAGGTGATGCCCGGTGCCACAACCGCCTCTTCGGCGAGCGGATTGAAGACCATGCCGATCAGCAGCGCCATCAGCATGACCGGCGCGCCGTAATGCTCCGACAGGAACAGCGCCGCCAGCCCGATCACCGCCGCCAGCGCGACGCCGGGGTAGAGGGAGCGGGTGTTCGACAACAGGGGAGAGGGCCGCCCGAAGGCGGCGCGGTTCAGCTGTGCCAGCATTGCAGTCTCTGCTCAGTAGTCGTTTTCAAAGGGGGACATGGCGACGTAAACGGATTTCAGCTGGCTGAAATGCTCGATCGCCGCCCGCGCATTTTCCCGCCCGATGCCGGATTGACCGACACCTCCGAAGGGCATCTCGACTGGGGTCAGGTTATAGGCATTGATCCAGCAGGTGCCCGCCTTGAGGCGCGACACAACACGGTGGCCGCGGGCGAGATCACGGGTGAAAACCCCGGCAGCAAGGCCGAACTCGGTGCTGTTGGCGCGGGCCACAGCCTCGTCTTCACTGTCGAAATCCAGCACCGACATCACCGGGCCGAAAATTTCTTCGCGGGCGATGGCCATGCCGTCAATCACGTCGGCAAAGACCACCGGGCTGACCCAGGCCGGGCCTTCGGGCAGCGGCAGCGGCGGCGTGACGCGGGTGGCGCCTTCCTGTTCCGCCGCGGCGATGTACCCCTTCACCCTTTCGGCTTGCCCGGCGCTCACCAGCGGGCCGATCTGGGTTTCCGGGTCCATCGGGTCGCCGATTCTGATCCTGGCGGTGCGCTCCGCCAGACGGGCCAGGAAAGCTTCCTTGATCCCCTTCTGCACGAACACGCGGGTAGCGTTGGAGCAGATCTGGCCGGTGGAGTAGAAATTGCCGAGAATGGCGCCCGACACAGCGCTGTCGATGTCGGCGTCATCAAAGACCAGCAGCGGGGATTTACCGCCAAGCTCCATGGTGATGTGTTTCATCTGCCCCGCGGCGGCCGCGGCCACCGCCCGGCCGGTGGGCACCGAGCCGGTGAGCGACACCTTGTCGATACCGGGATGGGTGGTCAGCGCGGCGCCGGTATCGCGCAGCCCTTGCACCACATTGAACAGGCCCGGCGGGGCGCCGGCCTCAGTCAGGATTTCCGCCAGTTTCAGCGCGGTCAGCGGCGTGAGTTCGGAGGGCTTGAAGATCATCGCGTTGCCGCAGGCCAGTGCCGGGGCGGCCTTCCAGCAGGCGATCTGGATCGGATAGTTCCAGGCGCCGATGCCGAGGCAGACGCCCAGCGGCTCGCGCAGCGTATAGGCCCAGTCGCCGCCCAGCGGGATGTGGTCGGCAGTCAGCGTTGCGGCCTGGCAGCCGAAATACTCCAGGCAATCGGCGCCGCTTGCGGCATCAGCCACCCGGGTTTCCGAAATCGGCTTGCCGGTGTTCAGGGTTTCCAGAACCGACAGTTCTTCATTCCGGGCCCGGATGATATCCGCCGCCCGGCGCAGCACGCGGCCGCGTTCGGCAGGCGGAGCCGCGGCCCAAATGGCCTGCGCATCGCGTGCGCAGGCCACAGCCCGTTCGATAATGGACGGGGAGGCGCCATTCAAACGGGCGATCACTTCACCCGTTGCCGGGTTGATGCAATCAAACGGAGCGCCAGCGGCGTCTTCCAGGTAGGCCCCGCCGATATAGTGGGAGGCTTCGGGCTGGCACGGGAATTGCGTCATGCTGGCGCTCCTGATGGTCAGATATGGACGTAGAGGTCGCCGCCTTCGACGGAGACGTCGAAACGGCGGGTTTTGACCGAGGGATCCACCAGGAACTCGCCCGAGCGGATGTCGAACTCCCAGCCGTGCCAGGCGCAGCGGACGATCTCGCCCGCGCGGTCATAGACGAACTCGGTTGAATCGGTTTCCTTGGTGGTGCCGCAGACCGGCCCTTCGCACAGCGCCGCACCCTTGTGCGGGCAGATGTTCAGCAGCGCATGGAAGCCGTCTTCCAGCCGGAACACGCCGATCGGCATGTTGGAGACGGTCACGATCTTGGCCGCTTCCTGCGGAACCTCGTCTGCCTTGCAGGCAAAATGCTTGGTGGTCATGTCAGGGTCTCCTTATTCAGCAGCCTGCGCTGCCGGGCGCGGCAGGCGGGTGTAGACGTCCAGCGCGTTGAGGCCGAAGATCTTCTCGCGCCATGCCGGCGGCACGTGCAGCTTGTTCACGTCGTCATAGTCCCAATGCGGGTAGTCCGAGGCGAACATCAGGGTGTTCTCGCCGTCCATCGCTTCCAGCGTCGCCCAGAGGTGCTGGATGTTCTCCGGCTGCTCCAGCGGCTGGGTCGACATGCGGATGTGGTCCTTGAAGTATTCCGACGGCAGCCGCTTGAGCCACGGAGTCTCCTTGCGCAGCGCCTTGTAGTTTGCATCCAGCCGCCACAGCACCGACGGCACCCAGGCAACGCCGCATTCGATGATCACCACCTTCAGCGACGGCCACTTCTCGAACACGCCGTGCGCGATCAGGCTGGCCATGTGGGTCATCGCGGTCTGGGGCAGGATGGCGTGGGTTTCCCAGAAGAAGGTCGAGGGGCCGGCCCCGACCGGGGTGGAGTTGATGCCGCCCTGGCCGCCCAGGTGCATGGCAAACGGCAGGCCCATTTCGGCGCAGGCCTCATAGATCGGGTGGTAGAACGGGTCGCCGTAGGGGCGCGCGGCGCCGTGGCTGACCAGAACCTGCACGATGCGCGGATGGCTGCCCAGGCGGCGGATTTCGGCAGCGGCCAGATGCGGATCCTGCGGCGCCACCACGATCGAGCCCCAGAAGCGGTCGTCCTTGGGCAGCCAGTAGTCAATCATGTAGTCGTTGTAGGCCTTGCACAGCGCGTTGGCGTAATAGGGGTTGGCCAGAGTGGAGGCTTCGATCGGCTCATCGCCGGTCAGGATCGCCACGTCGATATTGTATTTATCGAGGTGCTTTTCCTTCATGATCAGATAGTTGTCGTCTTCCTCGACCGGGTTGACGTCATGACGGGCGAACCCTTCGGGGTGGAACCAGGGTCGGTGGCCGTGCGGGAAGGCGCCGCGCGGGCCGGTGCGCTCGCCGCGGACGAACATGTCCTTGAAAAGGCCTTCCATATACGGTTCCAGGACCGTGGCGCTGCACCAGTAGTTGTGGCAGTCGCAATCGACAATAAACATGCGCTTCTCCTCTCGCTTGTCCAAGCCGGACGGGCTGTGGGCAATGTCTGCGCGGCCTTGATAAGAACCGGGGATCGGCAAATAAATGCAATTGATATACCTCTTTTAATCGGAAATAATGATTGAATGAACCGTCAGCTGCTCCTCACCTACATGGATGTTCTGGAAACCCGGAACTTCAACCGCACCGCCGAGAGGCTGAATGTCACCCAGTCCACCGTCAGCGCCCGGATCCGGCAGCTGGAGGATGAACTGGGCACACGGCTTTTCGAACGCGGCCGCGGCGGGGCTGATCCGACTGCCGCGGGGCGGCGGTTCGAAACACATTGCCGGTCGTTGCTGGCGGCATGGAGCCTCGCCAGGCGCGATGTTTCGGCGGGGCCGGGGCTCAGCCGCCCGCGGCTCAGGGTTTCGGTCCAGTTCAGCCTGGCGCAATCCGTTCTGGTGGACTGGGCCAAGCAGATCCGGGCGCAGGTGCCGAAGCTGGACCTCTATCTTGAGGCAAATTTTTCGCAGCAGATTCAGCGCGATATTCTGACTGGGGAAGCAGACATCGGAATCGTGTTCGCACCGCAGCAGTACCCGGACGTGCATGTGGCCGAGTTCGGCTCGGAAAACTATGTGATGCTGTCGACCGATTGCAGCAGGTTCCTCGAGGTGGATTGGACCCGCTATATCAAGGTGGCCTACACCTCCTATTTCGACCGCCAGCACGATGAACTGTTTCCGAATCTGGTGCATGTCCAGACGGTGGTTGGCAGTGATGATCTGGCGGTGGACTTCTTGAAAGCAGATGGCGGCACCGCCTATCTGCCCAGCTTGTCAGTGCCCGGCCTGATGGAAACCGTCCCCGGCCTGCAGCTGGTCGAAGGGGCGCCGGTCATACCGCAGCCGCTTTACTCCATCGTCCACAGCCGCAAACGCCATGATCCGCTTGCAGCGCAGGCTATCTCACTCTTTCAGAAGTTGATTCAGAAGCGTACCATCGACAATTTCGATTAAAGAGGCATTTCTGATGCATTTTTCCGGGATGGGTGCCGGGTATCTTCCCACGAATTCAATCGTGGAGGTCCCCGTACCATGCTCATCGCTACCGAAAGCCCGTTTTCCCTGAGCTCAGCAAACTCTCAGCCCTGCTATTCGGGCGGGCCGGCAACGCTGATCTGCAAGGCCGTGATCGACGAGACGCACGACAGTAAGACCTTCGTCTTCGAGGACACCCAGAGCCGCAGCTTTGATTTCAAGCCGGGGCAGTATGTGACCTTCAGCTTCCGGATCGGCGGCAAAACCCATGTGCGCGCCTATTCGATCTCCTCCACCCCGACCCGTCCGCACAATATCCAGGTCACCGTCAAGCGGGTGCCGGGCGGGCTGGTGTCGAACTACCTGAACGATGAGATCCGGCCCGGTGCCGAAATCGAAATTGCCGACATTTCCGGCAGTTTCAACTGGATCGATATCCCCTGCGAAAAGCCGCTGCTGCTGTCGGGCGGCTCCGGTGTCACCCCGGTGATGTCGATGCTGCAGTACATCACCGATGTGACCCTTCCCAAGGATGTGGTCTTTGTGCATTTCGCCCGCTCCCCGAAGGACATCATTTTCCGCGACCAGCTGGAGTTCCTGGGCAAGCGGTTCCGGAACGTGACCGTGCATCTGGTGGTGGATTCGGCGGATGACCCCGCCTTTGACGGCGAAACCGGGCAGATATCGGCAGAGCTGATGCAGCGGCTGGTGCCGGACCACGCCGAGCGCAGCATCTTCATGTGCGGCCCGGAGGGGTTCATGAAAGCGGCCCGTGCGGTTGCTGACGAAATCCCGTTTGCCGCGGTTCACGAAGAAAGCTTTGGCGAGAAGATCACCATCGAGGAAGCCACCGGCACCGGCGGCGAAGTGTTCTTTTCGCTGAGCGGCAAGAGCGGCCACTGCGCCGAGGGCGAAACGCTGCTGGAAGCGGCGCTGAACGCCGGTGTCTGGATTGATTCCGCCTGCCAGCAGGGGGTCTGCGGCAACTGCAAGGTGGTGCTCACCCAGGGCCAGGTCGAAATGCAGGACATGGGCGGGCTGCAGCCGGGCGAAGCCGAGGCCGGCTATGTGCTGGCCTGCTGCAGCTGGCCCAAGGGCGCAGTGGCGCTCGACGCCTGACATACAACCAGCGGGGCGGCCTGAAGAAGGCCGCCTTCACGGCCAGACGGCCGCCCCCCCCCCCCAGCTTCCCCAAAATCAAAAAATGATACCAGCAAGGAGGATGAAATATGTCTAACGGAAACCGGATCCTGGAAGAGCCATTACGGGATCTTCCAATCAAAACGGCCGACAAGGGCTTCTACTCGGGGTTCAGCGTGGACGTGACCGTCACCGGCAAGCTTGCGGTCGGCGGGCTGGTTCTTTGGGCCGTGGCCTTTCCGGAGAACGCCGGATCGGTATTGTCGGGTTTCAACAGCTTCATCCTGTCCCACTTCGCCTCCTGGTACATCTATGTGATGGCTGCTTTTGTGCTGGTCTGCATCGGCCTGGCGCTGTGGCCCGCTGCCGGCCGGTTGAAGATCGGGCAGGACGGCGACGTGCCTGAGTTTTCGAATTTCTCCTGGTTCTCGATGATGTTCGGCGCCGGGATCGGGGTCGGCATGCTGACCTGGGCGGTGGCCGAACCGGTCTATCACTTTCAGAACAATCCGGACGTGATCCAGGGGCTGGCCACCGCGGCAGGCGCCGACAATGTGCTCAACGCCTACAAATGGTCCTATCTGCACTGGGGCTTCTCGGCCTGGGCCTCTTATGCGATTGCCGGGCTGGCGCTGGGATTCTTTGCCTACCGCCGCGGGCTGCCGCTGACCATCCGATCTTCGCTGACGCCGCTGTTCGGCAGCCGCCTGTCAGGCTGGACCGGGCATCTGATCGACATTGTTGCGGTGATTGCCACCATCCTGGGCGTTGCCCAGACGCTTGGCTTCGGGGTCGAGCAATTCGTGGCCGGCATGGCGCGGATCGGCATCGGCGGCTGGCTGCTGAACGATGAGGGCACCGCCTCGGTGACCGGCATTATCGTTGCGCTGCTGATCATCATGGGCGCTTCCACCCTGTCAGCACTCTCCGGGGTCGGCAAAGGGATCAAATGGCTGTCGAACCTCAACATGGGGCTGTCGATCTTCCTGCTGGCCTTCTTCCTGCTGTTCGGGGCCACCGGCTTTGGCATCCGGGCCCTGTTCGTCGGGCTGTGGGAATACGTCATGGCCCTGCCGGAGATGCTGTTTACCGTTTACCGCGGCGACGGCAGCGGCGGCGCTGCAGACAAGCTGGAAGGCTGGCAGGGCGGCTGGTCGGTGTTCTACTGGGCCTGGTGGGTGGCCTTTGCCCCCTTTGTCGGCCTGTTCCTGGCCCGGATCTCGCGCGGCCGCACCATCCGCGAGTTTGTCCTGGGCGCGGTAATCGTGCCGGCCATCATGTGCTTCGTCTGGTTTGCCTTTGCCGGCGGCACGGCCATTGACCTGGAAATGACCGGCGGCGCGGATGGCGTGATTTTCGGCGCATCGGACGGCGACAAGATTTTCGCCATGACCAATTTCATGCTCGGCGATGTGCTGGGCTGGATGATGGCAGTGGTGATCGTGGTTCTGCTGATGACCTATCTGGTTACTTCGGCGGATTCGGCCGTGCTGATCGTGAACACCATCAACGCGGCCGGCGACGAAGGCCCCAAGGCGCGCCCGCATATCGTCTTCTGGGGCGTGGCCCTGGGCCTGGTGGTCGCAGCGCTTCTGCTGGTCGGCGGGCTGAAGGCGATCCAGACCGCGATGGTGATCGGCGCCCTGCCGTTCTCGCTGGTGATGGCGCTGATGTGCATTGCCCTGATCAAGGCGATCCTGCGCGACAGCATCCGCGCGTCGCGCGCGGACCAGCCGAGCTTGCCGCAAGGCGGCACCTGAAGCATTTTCCGCTGTGCCGGCCTGGGCCGGCACAGCGGAATTCATGCAAGGCTTATGGCGGGCCGCATGAAACCAAGGCCCAAGCGGCGCCGGCTCAGCGGCCCCAAAAAGCATTCAGCAGCATCGCAGCGGACGGCAGCGTCCCGCCGGTTCCGTAAAGATCTGCTTTTCACCGCAAGCGCGGCATACTTTCCGTGAACAGCCGTCTCAAGGATCCGGAACCGATTGAAATCAGGCGGCACGCAGATGCCGCAGATCACGCCGCTTGATGCACTGGCGGGCAAGGTTTCCGTAAACTCTGCGAACATACTGCCGCCCGCGTTCTCCTTCCAGGCCATGAGCGGCAACCAATTCCGGGAACAAACTGAACAGCTCTCGTTTTCCTGCAGCGCACAGACCCCGGACAGCCTCAGGGCCGGGCCAAAAGGTTTCTGTTGCAATGCCTTCCGCAAAAATCACCTCATGCCGCCCGGTCATGAGGTGCACATAGGTGACCGGCCCGGCCGCATTGGCCAGCTGGGTGCAGGCTTGATCGGCTTCAGCCAGCAGTTTTGCCGAGAGGAAACTCTCATCAAAGCGGAATTCCCCTTCAAAAGCGCGGCCTTCGGCCAGCAGGCGGTGCTGGGGGGACAGCAGCATCGGCCGCTCCGGGGACAGCAGGCCGCCCTGCCGGAGGCAATACGGTCTCAAGTGAGGGCGCTGTTCCAGCTCGAAAACACTCAAGGTGCGTTTGCCTGTCCAGATCACCGGCTGATAGCCGTTGTCCGCCGTTTGCAGCAGATCGCCCGCTCTGATCTGCCCGGCAGGTACCATTCCACGCTTTGTCAGCAGCCTGACATGGGGTGTGAAGCAGGGGATGCCCGCGGAATAGAGCTGCGGGGCGGTGGAGATCTGGGACGGGGCAACGCCCTCCAGCACCAGCTTTTCACCGCTGGGGAAGGCCAGCAGCGCATTGCCTGAGCCGTCGTCGGTGACAGAAACATCCCAGGCGCGGATGGCTCCGTCAGGCCCGGTGCCGCCGGTCAGGCCGGACACGTCCAGCTGATCATTGAAGAAACCATCACTGTCATCATCGCCGATGCTGAAATCGCTGACGGTGTCGATGCCGCCGGATCCGGTCAGGATCAATTCGTCATAACCGCTGCCGCTGGTGATCGAGTCATTGCCGGCGCCAAAGGTGACCGTGTCATCGCCGGCGCCCGCATCAATGGCCACGCCTGCGCTGTCGTCTGCCGCGTCCACCACGTCGGCCTGATCCGTCAGGTTCAGCGCCTCGATCTCGGCGAATGTGATGGTGTCTGTGCCGCCGGTGATCGTGCCGGCCTCGCCGCCCGTATAGGTGACGGTCAGACCCGAGGTGACAGCAGTCAGGTCAACCGTGTCGAAGTCGGTTCCGGCCTCGCCGCCTTCCAGCGTGTCATTGCCGAAGCCATCGGACATCTCGAACGTATCGGCGTCGGCCTCACCGTACATCAGGTCCGCATCCGCACCGCCGATCAGCAGGTCGTTGTTATTGCCGCCGTACAGAGTGTCATTGCCCGCACCGCCGTCCAGCGTGTCGTTGCCGTCGGTTGCCACGATGCTGTCATTGCCAACGCCGCCGACCAGGCTGTCGTCCCCCGCCGAGTTCTTCAGCGTGTCATCGCCTTCGCCGCCGATCAGGGTGTCGTTGCCAAGACCCGTGGTCAGGCTGTCATTGCCCGCGCCGCCTTCAATGTAGTCGTCACCGTCGCCCCCGGCCAGGGTGTCGCCGCCCGCGCCGCCGATCAGCGTGTCGGCGCCCGCGCCGCCCTCGATGACATCGTCGCCGTCGCCGCCGTCCAGGCTGTCGTCGCCCTCCTCGCCGAACAGGGAGTCATCCCCGCCCTGGCCATAGACCACGTCGTTGCCTGCGCCGGCCAGAATGGTGTCGGCCCCTTGTTCAATCGGTGTGACGACCGGATCGTCGATCGTGCTGCCGGAAAGGGTGAACCCCGCCAGGCCTTCGCGTGTCTGCAAGGTGAACTCGATCGAACACCGGTCCTCGAACCCGGCCGAAAACCATGCATCCTGATCGGTGTAGCTGTTCAGCTCGGAACCGGTGGCGGTTACCATGCTGCCGTCAACCGCGGTGCCGAGCGATGTGTCCTGCGCCACCCCGAAGGAGGTGAAGCTGTTGCCGTCGATGATGACCGCTTCGGCATCGCCATAACCGCTGTTGTCATCGATGTCGTTGAAGGTGGCGGTCGAGTTCAGGAAAACCGGCTCACCGGTGTCAGGATCGAAAAACTCCAGCCGGAATGCGGCCTGGTCGCCCGGGTCATCACCGTCCAGCAGGATTTCCGCCCCCGCGGTGTAGCCGAACTCCACCGACATGTTCGGGTTGGATTTCTCCACCAGCACCAGCCTGCCCCAGACCTTGCTGCCGTCCTCCAGGGTCGCGATATCGCTGAAGATGGCATAGTTGCCCGCGGTTCCCGACGAACCGTCATGAGAGATGCTTTGGATATTATTGATGTCCAGCACCAGGGGAGAGGCGTCCAAACCCTGGTCAAAGCCATCCCCCATGTCGCCATAGACAGTGTCATTGCCGGCTCCCGCATCAATGACATCATTGCCTTCCTCGCCGGCAACCGTGTCCTGGCCCGCGCCGGCGTCGATCGTGTCGTCGCCGGTTGTGCCGTCCATCTTGTCATTGCCCTCAGTGCCAATTTTATTGGCCACAAGGCCGTCGACCCAATCTGGTGTTGCCATGAGGTATTTCCGGCCTTCTTTCTAGCACGAGAACAGTCGCGCATGAGTCAATCGCATTCGAACTTGGCCGCATGCAGCGCGCCTGTCGGAATTGTCGATACACGGCCATAGAAGAAGAAAACGTAAACCCGGCAGAACTTGTCAGAACTGAAGCAGCTCCTTGGTAAATCTCCGAAGTCCAGGAATATCTTGGGAGGCGGACAGGGTGATCAGGCGGATCGGCCAGCTGAGTTCTGAAGTCAGAGCTGCGGCAGAAACATTGGCTTTATTGGCAGCCGCCAGAATATCCTTGTCGACAATGGCGCGGCCTGCACCCTGTGCGACCATGCCGATTAACGCAGTCTGTGTCTGCCCTTCCGCACGGATGTGAAACGACACGCCTTCCCGGTCGAACATATGCTCGACGGCACGGCGGAAGGGGCTGTAGGGCGTCAGCATGACCTGCGGGATGGCGGCAAGTTCGGCCGCCGAAATGGACTGTGCTCCGGCCATGGGATCATCATGGGGCAGAATTGCGACAGGCTGGATATCTGTCAGCCGGGTGCACGTGAGATTGGGATCTCCCGGGTCAGAGGAGACAATTACGCAATCGGCGCGGCCTTCCCGCAACGCCGCAAGCCCGGCGCGTTCGTTCAGGACATCGACATCGATCCGTAGGGCGGAAAATTCCGCCATGAGTCTTCCTGCCGCGACGGCAACGCGGGTGTCCGCCACCGCCGGCACCGTCGCGACCCGCAGATGCCCGCCCGTTCCGGAGGCGATCTGCATGGCGGTTTCCCGAATCCGGCCCAAGCCCTGATAGTGTTTCTGCACCGCCTGCTGCAGGCTGTGCGCAGCCGCAGTGGGTTCGAACTTGCGGCCCGACCGGTCAAACAGCGCCACTCCCATTTCGGCTTCCAGTTCTGCCACGACCCTGCTGATCGCGGGTTGCGAAATATGCAGGGCGTCTGCTGCCTTGCGGGTCGAGCGGTGGCGGTAGGCCATCTGGAAAAGTTCGATCTGGCGGGCAGTGATACGCATGCGGACTGATAACATTTGAGTATCAAAAAATACAGTAAGATGATTTTTCATCCACATCGAGTGACACTAACTTGCCCGGCAGGACCTGCGACAAGGAGACCGCCGTGCCCGCCGACTTCGCCGTACTGCTGCTTGCCATCACTGCCGGCGCCGGGATTCAGGCGGCGGTCGGGGTCGGTTTCAGCATCGTGGCCGCGCCGGTGATGATGGTGCTGCTGGGAACCGCCACGGCGGTCCCTGTGCTGCTGATGCTGAACACGATGGTCTCGGCTCTCGCAACCGACCGTCAGGCGTGGCTGCGGGACAAGCCCCTGATCCGGAATGCCGTGTCTGGATGCCTCGCAGGGATCGTGCTGGGGCTGCTGATCTATCCCTATCTGTCAGAGCGCACGGTCCTGTCGCTGACCGCCATCCTTCTTCTGATCGGCGTAGCCTCATCGCTGAAAAAGCAAAGCAGCCCTGCCGGCCGGCATGGGTTCCGGGCAATCTCGGGCCTGTCGGGGCTGGCCACGGTCTGGGCCGCGACACCCGGGCCGCTAATGGTTCTGGGCCTGCTGGCGTCCGGGCGGACCGCCCAGGAAGCCCGCAAGCTGGTGCAGCCGGTGGCGCTGGCCGCCTATGGCACAGCCTTTGCCCTGCATTGCCTGTCGGACTGGGCCGCCTTTGCCCGTGCCCCCTGGCTCTGGCAGTTCGCGGCGGCGGCCGTTCTCGGCAGCCTGCTGGGCCGCCTGATCGGCCCTCATCTGCCGCAAGCCGCCATCACGCTTGCAATCCGCGTAATCTCCATTTTCGCCTGTGCCGCCCTGTTCCGGCGTGCCTATCTGATCGGATGACAAGAAATGACTGAACGGATGAACATTGCTGCGAAGCTTGCGGAGTTTCCGCGCGTCAGATTGATGACAGGGGAAACGCCGGTTGAGCGGCTGGAGCGTCTGTCGGACTGCCTTGGAATTGATTTGTGGATCAAGCGGGACGACCTGACCGGCCTCAGTTTTGGCGGCAACAAGACCCGCCAGCTGGAGTTCTATTTCGGCGAAGCGCAGCAGCAGGGGGCGGATACCATTCTGATCACCGGCGCGGTGCAATCGAACTTCGTCCGCTCAGCGGCTGCCGCGGCTGCAAAGCTGGGCATGCAATCGGTGCTGCAGCTGGAGGAGCGGGTGCCGGGCATGGGCGGTCTTTACTACCGCTCCGGCAACGTGCTTCTGGCGCAGATCCTGGGAGCCGAGCATATGAGCTACCCCCTGGGCGAGGATGAAGCCGGTGCCGACAATGCGCTGCACGAACGCGCCGACCGGCTGCGGGCGGCGGGGCGCACACCCTATGTGATCCATCTGGGCATGAATCATCCGCCGCTTGGCGCGCTTGGGTATGTGCCCGGCGGGGCAGCGCTGAATGATCAGATTGGAGATTTCGACGCGGCAGTGGTTCCGTCGGGCAGCGGCTCGACCCATGGCGGCTTCCTGACCGGCCTGCGGCTGTCCGGGCAAACCGCGCCGGTCTACGGCATTTGCGTCCGCCGCGATCAGGACCAGCAGCACGCCCGGATGCAGAAGGTGCTGGGCAAACTGGCGGATTTGATGAAGTTCGATCCGGCGCTGGTGATGGATAGCATCAACGTCTGGGACGGCGCGCTGGCGCCTGGCTACGGGCGGGTTGGCAGCAGCGCCCGCGAGGCGCTGACCCTGATGGCCCGCACCGAGGGCATCTTCCTGGATCCGGTCTATACCGCCAAGACCTTTGCCGGGCTTCTGGGCCTGCTCGAGGAAGGCGTGATCCGGAAAGGGCAGAAGGTCGTCATGCTGCACACCGGCGGGCAGCCTGCGCTCTTCGGATACCAGGAGGAGCTGCAGCCAAACTGACATAACAGGAACCTGCGGCCCGTGGCTGAGTGAAGCGCACTCTGGCGAACCACCGGAGTGCGGCGGGTTCCTGCTGGCCATTTGCGCCGGGAAACGGCGCGCAGCTTCAACATAGGCAATCATTCTCAAAGGGAGGAAACGATGAGAAAGAACCTGATCCTTGCAACCGCACTGACCATGGCCTTCGGAACGGCGGCGGCCCAGGCTGAACAGTTCGTGACCATCGGCACTGGCGGCGTCACCGGCGTCTATTATCCCACCGGCGGTTCGATCTGCCGCCTGATGAACAAGAACCGCAAGGAAACCGGCGTGCGCTGCACCGTCGAATCCACCGGCGGCTCGGTTTACAACATCAACACCATCCGGGAAGGCGAGCTGGAATTCGGCGTCGCCCAGTCAGACTGGCAGTTCCACGCCCTGCACGGCACCTCCAAGTTTGCAGCGACAGGGCCTTTCGAGGACCTGCGGGCGGTGTTCTCAGTCCATGCGGAGCCGTTCAACGTGATGGTTCGGGCCGATGCGGGCATCGAGCATTTCGACGACCTGGCGGGCAAGCGCGTCAACATCGGCAACCCCGGCTCGGGCCAGCGCGGCACCATGGAGGTGCTGATGGAGGCCAAGGGCTGGACCAAGGACACCTTCGCCCTGGCGGCTGAGCTGAAGTCGGCCGAGCAGTCCAGCGCGCTTTGCGACAACCAGATTGATGCCTTCATCATCACCGCAGGCCACCCCTCGGGCAACCTGACCGAAGCGGCAACCACCTGCGCCGCCAAGCTGGTGCCGGTGACCGGCGAGGCGGTGGAAGGCCTGATCAGCGGCAACGCCTACTACCGTTCCGCCACCATCCCCGGCGGCATGTACCGCGGCACCGATGGTGACGTTGCGACCTTCGGCGTCGGCGCGACGCTTGTCACCTCCGCCAGGGTCCCGGATGAGGCCGTTTATGCGCTGGTCTCGTCGATCTTCAACAACTTCGATGACTTCCGGAAGTTCCATCCGGCCTTTGCCAGCCTGACCAAAGAGGAAATGGTGTCGGCCGGCCTGTCCGCGCCGATCCACCCCGGAGCCCTGAAGTACTACCGCGAGCAGGGCTTGCTTGAATGACACATTTTCCGGAGGCGGTGTGCTGCCTCCGGCTTTGGCAAGGCAGGCAAGGCAGGCAAGGCAGGGGGGATGGAAACGCTGCTTCGGGAAAACAGCAGCGGCCGGCTAAGCGGAGCTTCAGGAGCTTGTCAGCTCCCCCGATGCGGGCGGTCTGGCGGGGACACCGGCAAACGGGGGCTCTGGCGGTCCTGCCGCTTCTGGCAGGCGGCCGGTCATTCCCCGGCAACATGCCAATGATCTTACACAGCTCAACCCGCCCCAAACTGCTGCGGCGGCAAATGTCAGCTTTGCACCAGGACCGGTTCCAGGCCATCTCCAAGCCGGCGAATTGGGAAATGCCGGCGAATGGCTTGATCCACCTCGTCAGGGATGTGCGCGGGCGCGGGCTGGGCCAGCATTTCCCTGGTGCGCGCCCGGGCGTGTTCAAGAAGGTCCTTGTTGGATGCCCCCGCCCATTCCTGGGGGGTGCGCCGGTCCGCCATTGCCGGGTAGAAATAGTCGCTTTCCATGCGGTTGATCGTCTGGTCATGGCCTAGGAAGTGCCCCGGCCCGCCGACGCAGACATCCCGTATGGTTTCGAGGGACAGCGTTTCATCGCTCACCTCGAAGCCCCGGGTCGCGCGCATGACCGACCCGATCAGGTCATTGTCCAGAACGAAGCTTTCCAGCGATGCCCCCAGGAGCGAGCCGTACATGCCGGCCGCCTCATAGATCAGGTTTGCCCCGGCCAGGGAGGCCAGCAACTCGGTGTAGCCCTTTTCGTAACCCGCCTGGAAATCGGGAAGTTTGCTGTCGGTCATCCCCGCGCTTACGGCGCAGGGGATGTCATAGAACCGGGCCATCTGGGCACAGGCCGCCATCAGCAGGCCCTGCTCGGCACTGCCGCCCGACATCGCACCGGTGCGCAAATCGCTGACAAAGGGCAAGGCGCCGAAGGTGGCGGGGTGGCCCGGGTTCAGCAGGTTGACATAGACGACACCGGCGAGCACCTCGGCGGTCTGCTGCGCCACGGCCCCTGCCAGCGGGGCGGGGCTGGTCGCACCCGCTTGCCCCGCCGAAACCAGTTTGAGCGGGATGCCGTATCTGGCAGCGCATTCGATCACCCCAAGCGCTTCTTCGGCAAAGGTCAGCGGCGGGACGATGAAACAGGTGGAAACACACATCGGCGGGCGGGCGCGCAAGGCATCCGGACCGCCGGTGACCATTGCCATCATCTGCACCGCCTCTTCCATCACCCCGGCCGAGCCGAAAGAGGTGCCCGTGGGCTTTGCGGTGCCTTTCATGCAGGCATAGGCGGTGTTGAGATCCATCTCACGCGGGTCGGTGATGTCCCGGGCAACAACGGTCCGCTGGAACATGTGGATATTGGGCAACTGGTCCGCAAGACGCGCCATATCGTAGAGATCGCGCAGGGTGCTGTCGCGGATCTTGCCGGTCTCGCTGTCGATGATATGCACCGCCGCGCCGGATGTGCCGAAATGGGTGCGGCTGCCGGACGGGTCGATATCGAACTCCGGCTTCAGACCATGCAGTTTGAACCCCCGGCCTGCGGTTTTCAGAACCTCGCGCACCAGGGTTTCAGGCATCAGCAGGCGGCCATCTTCGCTCAGGGTGCCGCCCGCGGCGCAAACCGTGCCGATGCAGGATTGCGTGGCGCCTTTGACGCCGATCTCTTCGAGGATGCGCATGGCGGTCTGGTCGATCATGCCGATTTCGGATCGGGACAAGGGCGCGAACCGGCCGCCTTCGATCCCGGGCCAGATTGCCGGGGTCGGGCCGGATCCGGCACCGCCGCCGCGGATTTGCCGGCGTGCGGCGCGGCCGCCTGAGCGTTTGCGGTGGGTCATGCGGAAATCCTCCGGAAAAATGCGGCAATGTCCGGTGCATCCGGCCATTGGAGAAGGCTGGTGAAGGTGTCTTCGGGGTGCCCCGTCAGAGCCCGGTATTTCGCGTCCAGCTGGTCCGGGGTCATGGGGTTTTGCGCAGCCCCGAGCGGGTAGGCGCAGGCGGATTGCAACACCTCTCCGCCCGCCAGACTGATCGTCAGCTGATCCGGCTGACGCGGATCATAGTTCATTTCAGGCCTTTTGGCCGGCTCAGGAGCAACCATCGTCAGGCTGATGAGCCGGGCAGTCTCCGGCTGTTCCCAGAATGCGCCGGCGCTGTCGTCAAGGGTCAGGTTCCCGGACACGAGCATTTGGGCAATGCAGGCAGGGACAGAGAACAGGGCTTCAGTCCGCGTGCGCGGGCGGTCAAAGGGTAGGATCGCCGCGTGAAAATCGGGCATGCTGGCGCGGATCGACGTTATCCCGAAAAGCCGCCCTGCAAGGGCGGGGCGCAACTCCAGCGCCGCCGTCATCAGCCGGTGTGTGTATCCGCAGGACGGCCAGGGTTTGAGGACGAGCCCGTATTCGTCCAAGGCCCAGGGGGCGCCAAGCCTGTCCAATGCCTGCGAGAACCGCCGGGGATCAAAATCGGCCATGAGCCCCGCGAAGCCGCGTGCATGGTCCAGGACATGAGGCTGACCCGTGACGCCTTGCGCGGCAAGCAGCGCGGCCTCCAGCCCGCCCCGTGCAGCCCACCCTGCCTGAAGGGGTTTGGCATTGGAGCCGAACTGCAGCGTGAAACCGGCGGATTGGGACACCGCCAACGCAAGGGCATGCGCTGTCTGCTCCTCTGTCAAGCGCAGCAATCGGGCTGCTGCGCCCGCAACGCCAATGACGCCAAGAGTTGCCGTGGAGTGAAAGCCGCGCGCGTAGTGGTCCAGCGACACGGCCTCGCCAAGGCGCATGATGATCTCGGCCCCGACGGCATAGGCGGCAAACAGATCCGCGCCGCCGGACCTGCGGATATGGCTGGCCGCCAGCAGGGCTGGCAGCAGGATCACCGTTGGGTGCGTGTTCCCCGGTTCCTCCCAGTCATCGAGGTCCCACGCATGGCCTGCGACGGCGTTGATTTGCGCGGCCATCGGCGCGCTGAGCGTATCGCTGGTGCCGTAGAGGGGGACCGGGCCCGGACCGAATGCGGCCAGCGCCTGCGTCACCCGGCGGGCAACGCTGCTGCCGGCCCCGGCCAGGATGCAGCCGAAGCAATCCGCGACCGCCGGGGCAATCACCTGTTTCAGCCCGGCATCCGGCGCTGCCGAAACCGCAAAGGCCGCCAGCCGGGAAACCGCGGTCATGACACCTTGTCCTGTGCTGCGGGCATCCTGTCCTTGCCGTGGGCGTGCATGCGCTTCTTGCGTTCACGGGTGATGCGGGTGGCGTCTTCGCTGCCATCGTGGAACGAGCCGAAGATCACGTCCCATGGCATCTCGGCGGTGCCGTAGTTGCACTCGAAATAGCGGTGGTGCAGCTGGTGGAAAAAGTCGCCCGCGTTGAAACGGTTCCTGTCCTTCACGCTGATTTTTTCAAAGCCTGAATGCGACACACACGGGTTGAGGCCGTTCACGTAGCAATGAAACAGGAAGTGGATCGGGTGCGAGGGCACGATGAAGTGAATGAGCAGCGTCGAAAAGTACAGGACGGCTTCGACCGGGTGCATCGAAATGCCGGCCCAAGGGCCGATGTTGATGTTCCGGTGATGCAGCGAGTGGGCCAGGCGGTACATCGGCGGCCAGTGCAGCAGGCGGTGCGCCCAGTAGAAGTGAAAGCTGGACCAGACCGGAATGATCACCAGCCAGGCGAGGAACCAGACGGGATTTGACGCCAGGGTGATCTGCGGCACCATCCCATTCGCAGCCGCCCAGAAATAGCCGGTCTCATATAATGTCCAGCAGGTCAGGCTGGACGCGATCGACCAGAACATGTTGTCGCGGACCTGATTGCGGAACGTGAAGTGGCCGTTGTCCGCCGCTTGATCGCGGCCGTCGAATTTCAGCTTTTTTCCCTGGCCCTTGAGCGTGATGAACCACAGGTGAAGGCCCCCGGCGACAAGCACCAGCAACAGGAAATTGCGCAGCCAGATTTGCAGCATCCACGCGGGCGCAAGGCTCTGCATCTCCTCCCAGCCGGGCTGAAACCACTGG
Source organism: Leisingera coralii (assembly GCF_049056525.1). Taxonomy (NCBI): domain Bacteria; kingdom Pseudomonadati; phylum Pseudomonadota; class Alphaproteobacteria; order Rhodobacterales; family Roseobacteraceae; genus Leisingera; species Leisingera coralii. The sequence goes on from NZ_JBHUPT010000030.1 coordinate 46,552, forward strand.
TAGACAGCCCAGGCAAGAAACAGCTCGACCGTGACGGAACTCAGCGCAAGCCAATAGGCCGAAAGCCACTTCAGCCAGGCCAGGGGCCTTGGCGGCCAGTTCAGGATCGGCGAAACCGGGATCGGCAGATCGGGGTGGTGGTTCCAGGCGGCGTTGCGCTTGCGTTCCATTTGTCAGACCTCGCGAATTCAGGCAAAGGGATCAGGCTGGCTGGGGCTGGTGGAAAGCCAGACGGATTTGGTCTGGAGGAAGCACCGCATGCCGTCCCAGCCGTTCTCGCGCCCGTAGCCCGATTGCTTGCGGCCGCCGACGGGGGACTGGGTGGCGGCGTTGAAGTAGTTGTTGATGTAAACCGTGCCGGCCTCGATCCGGTCGGCCATGCGCATCGCCTTTGCCACATCGTGGGTCCAGATGCCGGCGGCGAGGCCGTAATCCGTGTCATTGGCAGTATGGATGACCTGGTCTTCGTCGTCCCAGGCCTCGGTGCTGGCGACGGGGCCAAAGACCTCGTTCTGGGCCAGATCGGCACTGTTGGGGACATCGGCAAAGATTGTCGGGCCAATGTAATATCCGGAGTCCCGGCAGGCGCTGCGGCCATCCAGCAGCAGCCTGTGGCCGGCTTTCTCTGCGGCCCCGATCCGTTTCAGGACATTTTCGTAATGCGGCCTGTTGGCCATCGGGCCGATCTGGGTGGCAGGATCCAGCGGATCACCCACGCGGGCCTTCTTGACGACCTCAACCAGCCGCTCCGTGAATTCACCGATGATGCCGCGATGCACCAGAAGCCGCGAGCCGGAGATGCAGCTTTGGCCGCCCGGCGGGAAGATGCCCGCAGCAGCGCCGTTTACCGCCAGGTCCAGATCGGCGTCCGGCAGAACGATCTGGGGGGACTTTCCGCCAAGCTCCATCACCACCGGTTTGACCTGCCGGGCCGCGGCAACCGCGGCCGCGCGCCCGCCGGCCGTGCCGCCAGTGAAACTGACCATGCGCACATCCGGGTGTTCGATCATCGGCGCGGCGGTGGTTGGGCCATAGCCCGTGACCACGTTCAGCACGCCCGGCGGCAAGTCGGCCTCCAGCAGCACCTCCATCAGGTCCAGGGTGGAACAGCTTGAATGCTCCGACGGCTTGATCACCACCGTGTTTCCGGCCGCAAGACAGGGCGCCAGTTTCCAGAACAGGGTCCCGAGCGGCGAGTTCCACGGCAGCACCTGCGCCACCACGCCAAAGGGTTCCCATTTGACGTAATTATGGATGTCCGGGGCCTCGGCCGGGATCACGCGGCCTTCGAACTTGTCACACATGCCCGCGTAATAGTGGAAGCTGTCAACCAGCCATTGCCCCTCGCGCAGCCCCGGCGTGATCATCGACGGCAGCTTGCCGTTGTCCTGGGTCTCGACCGATCCCAGCCGCTCGGCGTGTTTCGAGACCGCATCGCCCATGCGCCGCAGGCAGCGCCCGCGCTCCGCCGGGTGCATCCGCCCCCAGGGGCCGTCGTAGAAGGCGGATTTCGCCGCAGCCACCGCACGGCCGACATCTGCGGACCGGCAATCGGGCACCCGCGCCCAGACCTGCCCGTTCGCGGGATTTTCGCTGTCGATATAGCCGCCCTCCGCGGGGTCGTGCCACGCGTTGCCGACGAAAAACTGAAAGTTTCGGATCGTCATTTGGCGGTCTCCATCGGGAATTCAGGGGGCCAAGGGCGCACGGCCAAGGATCATGTCGGCGGCCTTTTCCGCCATCATGACCACCGTGGCATAGAGGTTGCCAGTGATTTGCGCGGGCATGGCCGACGCATCGCAAACCCGCAGCGCCTCAACCCCATGCACGCGCAGCTGGCTGTCCAGCACGTCGCCCATGCGGGCCGTGCAGGCCAGGTGATGGCCGGTATAGGCGGTTTCGCGAATGGCCTGGGTGACTTCGGCGTCGGATCGGGCGTCTTTCCACACGCCGGTCTCGCCGGTGACAAGCCGTGCAATCGGGTTTTGGGCCATCACCTCCCGCATCACCGCAACCCCGCGTTTCAAAACGCCGATATCGTGGGGATCGGCAAAGTAATTCGGGTCGATCACCGGATGGGCCCTTGGGTCCGCGCTGGCCAGCCGCACCGTGCCTTCGGACCGGGGCCGTTCGAGGTTGATGTCGATCTGCACCCCCGGCCGGGCCATCTTGCGCCCGCGCACCAGCAGTTTGCGTCCGAGCCGTTGCAGCACCGGCACGCCCTCCCCGGCGCCGTTGCCGAGGTTTTCCTCGACCACCATGGGGGTCATGAAAACCTCCAGCTCAGGCAGGGCCGGGTCGCCAAAGGCATGAAACAGCACCGTGGAAAAGAACGCCCCGCCTCCGGGGCCGCCGCCATTCAGCAGCCAGTGCCCCATCAGCTTGGCCGCACGGTCCAGCCGCTGGTATCTGGCGTGGCTCAGATCCAGCCGGTCCGAGCCGTATTGCAACGGCACATCAGGATGATCCGACAGATGCGCGCCCACGGAGGGCAGATCGGCCACCACGTTAATCCCATGCCCGGCCAGATGATCCGCGGGTCCGATCCCCGACAGCATCAGCAGCTGCGGCGTGCCAATGGCTCCTTGGCACAGGATCACTTCGCGCGCGGCACGGATCACTTCTCCGCTCTGCGTCTGCACCCCCGCCGCCCTGCCGTTCTCGATCACGACCCGCGCGACCTGGGTGCGGGTGCGGATCGTCAGATTGCGCGGGGGCTTCTTCAGATAGGCAATCGCCGAGGATTGCCGCACGCCTTTTGAAACAGTGCTGTCATTGCGCGCCACGCCGGTGCGGAGCGGCCCGTTGAAATCGTCGATCCTTTGGTGCCCGGCAGCCGCGGCGGCGTCGAGGAATGCCTGCTCCATCTCTCCGAAATTCCGCGCCGGCTCGGTTTTCAGGGGCCCGTCCGCCCCGTGCCAGGCGTCGCGCCGGAACCGCGCGCCTTCGGACCGGCGGAAATACGGCAGCACATCCGCATAGGACCAGCCGTCGAGCCCCCTCTGCTGCCAGGCGTCGTAGTCCGCCGCCACCCCGCGCATATAGATCATGCCATTGACGATGGAGGACCCGCCCAGGGCCTTGCCGCGCGGGAAATAGACCCGGCGCGCGTTCAGTCCCGGCTGCGGGACTGAAGTGTAGCCCCAGTCGAGCTTTGGGTTGCCAAAGACAAACCCGTTTCCCGCGGGCATCCGGATGAACAGGCCGCGCCCCTTGCCGCCGGCCTCAACGAGGCAGACCGAAACACCGGGGTCTTCGGCCAGCCGCGCCGCCAGCGCACAACCGGCGGACCCGCCGCCGGCGATGACATAGTCAAACGCGCTCACCCTCCAAGCCTTTCGAGGATCGCATCGGTCATCGCCGCACCTGTGGCTGTCCCGCCCAGATCGGGCGTCATGACCCCGGACTGCAGAACCTCAGCGACCGCATCTTCGACCTGCTTTCCGGCCGCAGGCAGCCCGAAGCTGTAGGTGAACATCATGCCGATGGACAGGATGGTGCCAACGGGATTGGCAATGCCCTGCCCCGCGATGTCAGGGGCGGATCCGGCGGTGCTTTCATAGAGTCCGAAGACCGGCCCGCCGTCCGGATTGGCTGACAGGCAGGCCGAGGGCAGCATGCCCAGGGATCCGGCGTAAACCGCGGTCAGATCGCTGAGCACATCGCCCAGCTGGTTGCAGCCGATCACCACGTCGAAATCATGCGGGCGCATCATCAGCTGGTAGGCGCAGTTGTCCGCGAACATGTTCTCGAACGCCACATCCGGGTAGTGGCGGGCCACTTCGGTGACAACCTCGCGCCAGAGCTTGTAGCTTTCCATCACGTTGGACTTGTCGCAGCTGACCAGCCGTCCGCGCCGCTTGCGCGCCAGCTGGAACCCGCCGTGGGCGAAACGGGCAACCTCGGCCTCGTCATAGGCTGTCAGGTCAAAGCCCTGCCGCAGTCCGTTCACGTCGCGCCGCCCGCGCTCAGTTGCGAACATCGCCCCGCCGCACATTTCGCGCAGGATCAGCACATCGGCCCTGTCCGCCAAACCCGCTCGAAATGGTGTGCGGTTCAGAAGCGCCCCCCAGGCGCGGGCAGGCCGCAGGCCCAGATAAGTCTGCAAGTGGTGGCGCAGATACATCAGCCCGTCCTGGCATTCGGCCCCGCCCGGCACCTGGATACCGTCCCACTGCGGGCCGCCAACGGCGCCGGCCAGGACTGCGTCCGAAGCCCGCGCCCGGGCAAGCACATCGGGGGTGCAGAAGGTTCCGTAAGCCTCCCATGAGGCCCCGTGCAGCAGGCCATGCTCCACCGACAGGTCGATGCCGGAGCGCGCGGCCAGATGGCGGGCAACCCGCAGGCCCTGTTCCAGGATTTCAGGGCCAATCCCATCGCCGCCCAGGGCCAGAACCTGTTTCCGCACGGATCATTCCTTCTTCAATGTTCAATTCAGCATTGCGCAGTTGAAAACTTGGAAAAAGGCGGAAATGGTGAATGCATATAGTTCATCAAAGGAATGATGGTGTCCCGCCGGATCCCTCTCCATCAGATCAACGCCTTCGAGGCGGCGGCGCGCTGCCTGAGTTTTTCGCGCGCCGCACAAGAGCTGAACGTGCAGCAGCCCGCGGTCAGCCGGCACATCGCGGCGCTGGAGGCGGATTTGGGCGTTTCCCTTTTCCTCCGAAGCAAACCGCGCCTGACACTGACAGAGGAAGGGGAAATCCTGGCCGGGGCAGTCGCCGCAGGCTTTGATGCAATCCGCGAGGGGCTTGAGACACTGCGCGCCCGGAGCGGCGATGAAACCATCATCGTCAGCGCCAGCATCGGGTTTACCAGCCTCTACCTGCTGCCCCGCCTGGCCGGGTTTCAGGCGGCCTTTCCGGATATCAAGCTGCAGGTCATCACCCGGGATCAGAACGCGGATTTCGACCCCGGGAAATGCGATGCGGTCATCCTGTTCGGCGAAGACGGCCTGGCCGGGGCAGAGAGCCGGCTGATCTTCAAGGAAACGATGATTGCCGTCTGCCACCCCGGTCTTTTGCGTGATGGAGCACCGATGGACCTGCCATCGCTGGGACAGCAAAAGCTGCTTCATTTGAACAGTTCAGACCATAACAAGGACTGGAACCGCTTCTTTCAGGAAACCGGTGTTGTCCCCCCCAAACCGCCCGCCCATGACAGTTACCTCAGCTACATGGTCTACTTGCGGGCCATCCAGAACGGTCTGGGGGTCGGCATTGGCTGGCGCCACATACTGGATGAGTTTCTGGCGAACGGAACGCTGGCGCTTGCTTGCGAGCACGAATGCAAAACCCAACGCGGGTATTACTGCTCCTTGACTCCAACGGGCGCCCGAAAGGCTGGAACAACGTATTTTCTGGACTGGATCGGACGGCTCGAGTGATCATATCCAGCGCCGGGCAGGCCCGCACTGCTGCCGCCCGTCCGAACAAGGGCTCCCAACCTGCGGAGCCTTACGGGTGCCGGCCTCGGCGGCGGTGGGTGCCAGTGGCCAAGCCCCCCAGGAACCCCCCATAGTATTTAGTTGTTGGGGTTTTGCCCGCGGAACAGACGGTCCTTTCGAACATCAGGCCTTTCAAACACCCGGCCCGGCCTTTGCCTCTTCATTCTCCGCCGCACTTGATCCGAATGACCGATCCGCCCGCAGCAGCAGCATTTCGGAGACGCATCAGATTTCACCGGAACGGTCCTTGAAAGCCGGGCTGAGACGCGAGCTTCAATCCGGTCATTCGCCTCGGCCGGTCACGACAATAAGCGGCGCGGGCGAAGCCTTGCCGGCGCTCCGCCTAACGGCCGGTTCCAGCCGGTTTCTTTCCGGGGGTGCACAGGTTGCGCCAGAAGCCGAAGACAGCTGCCGGCGCAAGCCTGCCGGGCAAGCCTAATGGTTCAGAATCTTGCTCAGGAAGTCCTGCGCACGTTCGCTTTCGGGGTTGCCGAAGAAGTCCTCCGTAGGGCGGTCCTCGACCACCCGGCCGGCATCCATGAACACCACCCGGTCCGCCACCTTGCGGGCAAAGCCCATCTCGTGGGTGACAACCATCATCGTCATGCCGTCCTGCGCCAACTCGACCATCACATCCAGAACCTCGTTGATCATTTCCGGATCAAGGGCTGATGTCGGCTCGTCGAAAAGCATCGCAATCGGGTCCATCGCAAGGGCCCGGCTGATCGCCACCCTCTGCTGCTGGCCGCCCGACAGCTGCCCGGGGAACTTCTCGATGTGCGGCAGCAGCCCGACCCGGCTGATCAGGGCCTCGGCCTTGGCGTTGGCTTCGTCGCGCGACCGGCCCAGAACCTTCTGCTGGCCCAGGCACAGGTTCTCGCGCACGCTCATGTGCGGGTACAGCTCGAAGTGCTGGAACACCATGCCGATCCGCGAGCGCAGCTTGGTGAGGTTGGTGCCCTTTTTCGTGACGTCCACATCCTCAACCAGGATGCGGCCCTGCTGAACCGGCTCCAGCCCGTTCACGCATTTGATCAGGGTCGACTTGCCGGAGCCGGACGGCCCGCAGACCACCACGACCTCGCCCTTGCCGACATGGGTGGTGCAATCGGTCAGCACCTGGAAGTCGCCGTACCGTTTGGAGATGTTTTCGATGCTGATCATGCGGTTTTGGCCTTCTGAAGGCGCCGGACAAGGAGCGAGCCGGCGAAGCAAATGGTGAAGTAGACAAGCGCGGCGAAAATATACATTTCCGCCAGCCGGCCCTCGGTGCGGGCCACGATTGAGGATGCGGTCATGAAGTCGCGCAGGCTGACGACGAAGACCAGGCTGGTGTCCTGGAACAGGATGATGCCCTGGGTCACCAGGATCGGGATCATGTTCCGGAACGCCTGCGGCAGAACCACATAGCGCTGGATCTGCCAGTAGCTGAGGCCGGTGGCCTGCCCGGCATGCACCTGCCCCTTGCGGACCGATTGGATGCCCGCGCGGATGATTTCCGAATAATAGGCCGCCTCGAACATGACAAAGGCGATCAGCGCCGAGTAGAAGCCTCCGATCGGGCGGCCCAGTGCCAGCGGCACCAGGAAGTAGAACCAGAAGATCACCAGGATCAGCGGCACCGAGCGGATCAGGTTCACATATCCGGCGGCGGCCAGAGCCAGGGGCATGATGCCGGAGAGCCGCATCAGTGCCAGGCCGGTGCCCAGGATGATGCCGCCGATCACCGCCAGAAAGGTCAGCCAAAGCGACAGTTGCAGCCCTTGCCACAGGAAGGGAAGGTTGCTGGAAATGACGGAAAGATCAAAATCACCCATGGCTCAGCCCTTTCCGACAAAACCCGGGATACGGGTATATTTTTCAAGCGATTGCGCGATCACCGTCGCACCAAGCGCAATGACCACATAGATGACCGTCGCAGCGGTGAAGGCTTCAAACCCCTGAAAGGTGTATTCGGCGATCTGCTGGCTTTGCGCGGTCAGTTCCAGAAGCCCGATGGTGAGCGCCAGGGAGGAGTTCTTGAAGATGGTCAGGAACTCGGAGGTCATCGGCGGCACGATCAGCCGGAAGGAAATCGGCAGCAGCACATAGCGGTAGGTTTGCGCGGTGGAGAAGCCGTTGGCGTAGGCCGCGCTGGTCAGGCCGGGGCCCACAGCGTTGATCCCGGCACGGACCTGTTCCGCCACGCGGCTGGCGGTGTAGAGGCCCAGGCCGATCACCGCCGTGACATACTCGGGATTCGGCATGTCCCGCTTCATCCAGCGGCCCAGATCGTCCGGGACGATTTCGGGCATCACGAAGTACCACAGGAACAGCTGCACCAGGAGCGGCACGTTGCGGAAAAGCTCGACATAGGCGGTGCAGATGGCGGCAGCGGGCCTTGACGGCAGGGTGCGTCCGACACCGATCAGCACGCCGGCGGCCAGAGCCAGAACCCAGGCTGCAAGCGCGACCGCAAAGGTCCAGCCCACCCCTGACATCAGCCAGCCCAGGTATTCCTCCTCAAAGAGGACACCCCAGTTCCAGTTGTAATTCATGATTGTATACCCTGATGAAGGAGCCGGGCCCCGCAAGCCGCGAAGGCCCGGCCGTGCAGGTGCGGAAAGAGATTATTCAGGCAGCGCGTTGATTTGGAACGCGGACTTCAGCAGGTCGGTCTGCGCAACGCCCAGCGGATCGAACCACTTGGCATAGATCTCGTTGATCTCGCCCGAGCGGAACACCTCGGCCAGGGCCTTCTTGCCCACCAGTTCAAAGGCGCTGTCGTCGCGGCGCACCATCAGCGCATAGGGGTCGAAGGAGAGAAAATCGCCCACAACCTCGAATGCGTCGGGTGACTTGGACTTGGCGATCAGCCCGTACAGCAGGATATGATCGGTGGCATAGACATCCACCCGGTCGGTTTCCAGCGACAGCATGCCTTCAGCATGGTCACGCACCGGGAGCACCTTCACATCCAGCCCCAGCTCTTCGATGGCAGCCTTGACCGCGCGCTCGTTGGTGGTCCCCTGCGACAGCGCAACGGCTTTGCCTTCCAGGTCCGCGACCGAGCTGATGCCCGACCCCTTGCGCACCATCAGCTTGGTTCCGGTAATGAAGGTGGTCGGCAGGTATTCCACCTGTTCCTGACGGGCCAGGTTGTTGGTGGTCGAGCCGCATTCCAAGTCGATGGTGCCGTTGGCCATCAGTGCGATCCGGGTCTTCGGGTTCACCGGCACGTATTTGATCGACAGTTCCTTGCCCAGTTCCGCAGACACGGCATCGACCACTTTCATGCAAAGGTCGATCGAATAGCCAACCGGTTTCTGGTTCTCATCCAGATAGGCGAATGGAACCGAGCTTTCGCGGTGCCCGATGACAATCTCGCCCGAGGCATCGATCTTGGCCAGGGTTCCCGTGCGGTCCTGGGCGGAGGCCGGGGCCGCCAGGGCCAAAGCGAAGGCCAAGGCGGCCGCTGGTTTCAGAAATTTCATGATGTTCTCCCTGTTGAACTGGTGTTTTCTTCCGTTAGTCCTGATAGCCCGGCAGGCCGAAGATGCCGGGGTATCCAAACAGCGCCGCGCTGCCGCCGGTATGCAGGAACACGATGTTATCCATGCCGTCGAAATAGCCCTTGCGGACCTGGTCGAGCAGGCCGTCGACCCCCTTGCCCGAATAGACCGGATCAAACAGAAGCCCCTCGAGCCGGGCCAGCTTCAGAAGCGCCGCGCGCATGCCCTCGGTCGGCAGCCCGTAGCCTGGCCCCACATAGTCGCAATTCGCCCGCACCGAGGCCCGGTCGATTTCGGCCCCCATGCCAAGGTAGTCCATGGTCTTGCAGGCCAGATCGAAGACCATGCTTTCCTGTTTTTCCTGCGGCGCCCGCACGCCGATCCCCAGCAGATGAATATCGCTTGCAAGGCCCGCAAGGCCCGCCACCAGCCCGGCCTGGGTGCCGGAACTTCCGGTGGCATGGACCAGCGCGTCGATCTTCAGCCCCATCGCCGCGGCCTGCTCCTCCAGTTCGGCGGCGCAGTTCACATACCCCAGCGCACCGACGCGGTTCGAACCGCCGCCGGGGATGATGTAGGTCTTGCGGCCCTGGTCCTGCAGCGCACCGGCCAGGGTTTCCATCTCGGCATTCATGTCAGCACCGCCGGCACGTTTGGAGATGGTCGCGCCATGCAGCTGGTCCAGCAGAACGTTGCCGTTGAAATTATAGGCTTCGTCCTTCGACCCGGTGCGGTCCTCCAGCAGGATGTGGCAATCCAGGCCCAGCTTGGCCGCCGCCGCCGCCGTCTGGCGGGCATGGTTGGACTGGGTGGCCCCCTGGGTGATCACCGTATCGGCGCCGAGCTTCAGCGCCTCAGCCATCAGGAATTCCAGTTTGCGGGTCTTGTTGCCGCCGGAGGCGAGGCCGGTGCAGTCATCGCGCTTGACCCAGATGCGCGGCCCGCCCAGCTCTTCGCTCAATCTGTCCAGGGGCTCCAAAGGGGTTGGCAGGTGGCCCAGCCGCACACGCGGAAAGTTGCCAAGTGCGCGCTTTACAAGCGCGAGATTGCCGCCCCCGGCGGTTGGGTCTTCTGTCACTGCGGTGGTCATCAATACATCCCTTTTGCGTATTTCTAGTAAGGCTAACCGCTGAAAAAGCCGTTGAACAATGCAAGTATTGCAGTCTACCCATACATTTGGTATGAGTGGCCCGTGGATACTCGCCTTCTCGAAGATGCTCTGATCCTGCTGGAGGAGCGCAGCCTGACTGCCGCTGCGGCGCGCAGGAACGTGACCCAGCCAGCCTTTTCCAGGCGCATACGTGCATTGGAGCATTGGATTGGCAGGAGCTTGCTGGTCCGCGAGGCCAACCGGGTGGAATTGTCCCCCATACTGCTGCAAAGCGAATCTCAGATCCGGGCGCTGCTGGCGCATCTGCGGCAATTGCACGGGCATCTGAAAAACGCCGAAGGCAGCGGCGAGCCGCTGGTGCTGGTGACCCAGCACTCGCTGTCGGCGTCGGTCGTCCCGGAGCTTCTCCGCAAGTTCCGCACAAGCAGCCAGCCGCGGCAAATCCGGTTGCGGACGCAAAATCAGGTTGCGGCCATGTCCACGTTTCTGCGCCACGAAGGCGATGTCCTTGTGAGCTATGAATACCGCGAACTGCCGCAGGCGCCTTTTGACGATACCGTTGACCGCTATGTCTGGCGGCGGGACACCCTGCTTCCCGTCGTTGGCGGCGCGCTGCGGCATGAACTCCTCGAAGGCCAGATCCTGCCGCCGGATGCGCCCTGCATTGACTATCCTGCCGAAAGTTTCTTCGGGCAGATTTTGTCGCTGCACCAGCACAGGGCTGAACGGCCCTGGGCGGCGGCGGCGGCAGTGGAAAGCGCGTTCTCGGTGGGAATTGCCCAGATGGTTCTGGAAGGAAGCGGCGCCGCCTGGGTGCCTCACTCCCTCATTCGAAACCACATCATCTCCGGCGATGTTGTTATTCTCTCTCCAGAGTACGGCCGCCTGCCGCTGGATATCGTCCTTTACACCCATGTATCCAATCCACGCGGGGCCCTTTTCCGGAAATCTGTTGCTGACCTGGTTTGACAGAGGCCCGGAATTCTTGCGTCAGCGGCCATCCGCGCTTGTTACCTCGGGCAGTGTCCCGGCAGTTGGTGCAATTTCCGCCGGCAGCGCGGGCTGAGCGGAGCTTTCGCGCAGCGAAGCGAGGCCCGCGCGGGCCGCTTGGCGGCCCCGGTTGTTCTTCGGCTCAAGTTTGGATTGCCGGCCTGGCTTTGACCGAGGGCAGCCTGCCAGAGACTTCAGCGCTGCCGCAGCAATACCCGGCGCTGTGTGCATGCGCGGCGCGAAAGTGACGCTTCTGCCAGGCTCAAACCTTGGCCGCCATAGACGCGGCAAACACGCAGTGGAGAATCGCAAGCTGGTTGCCGCACGAAAAAAGGCGGGGAAGCCCCCGCCCTTTCCGGCTTACATCTGAGACGCCGCGAGGCAGGTCATTTCCAGCAGCAGCGTCGCGCCCGCGAGCGCGGTTATCTCGGCGTGGTCAAAGGGCGGAGACACCTCAACGACATCCGCGCCTACCAGATTCACGCCGCCAAGCTTGCGGATCAATGAGATCGCCTGCCATGTGCTCAGCCCGCCGCAGACCGGCGTGCCGGTTCCTGGCGCGTAGGCCGGGTCGAGCGCGTCAATGTCAAAGGTCAGGTATGCCGGGCGGCCGCCAACCACTTCCTTGATCCGCTTCACGGTCGCCTCGACGCCTTGCTCATGCACGAATTCGGCAGTCAGCGTGTTGAAGCCATGCGAGCTGGCATTATAGGTCCTCAAGCCTGCCTGGATGGAATGTTCAGCATCCAGAATGCCTTCTTTTGCAGCGTGGTAGAACATCGACCCGTGGTCGAACCTCCTGTGCTGCTCTTCCCATGTATCCGAATGCGCATCGATCTGGATCAGCGAGATCGGCCCATGCCGCTCTGCCTGCGCACGCAGGATCGGTTCAGTGACCGAATGATCTCCGCCCATGGTCAGAAGGAAGGCCCCGGAGCTCAGAATTTGCTTTGCCTCTCTGAAGATCGTCTCCGGGATTTCCATCGGGAAGCCAGGGTCAAACGAACAATCGCCGTAGTCCACCATGCGCAGCTTCTCGAAGGGGTCGAAATCCCAGTGCCAGGGGCCACCGTCCCACGCGACATTGGTAGACGCTGCCCGGATGCTTCTTGGACCAAACCGGCAGCCGGGCCGGTTGGTGACGCTCAGGTCGTAGGGCACACCCCAGGCGACGATATCGGCGCCCTCCAGGTCACGGGAATACAGCCGCCGGAACAGGCTGGTTGCACCGCTGTAGGTGGGCTCATAGCCCATTCCGGATTGATGATTTCCCGTAAAGGCACGATCAGTTGCATCTACCATGATTTCGTCTCCCAAATCAGAAGGCGACAGCGTTGCAGAATAATTTCCAAGCGTATCGGGTAGTCCTGTGCAGGGAGAAAGGTTGCTTGAGACCGGCTTGGGAACAAGTAGCGAAAGCGGAACCGCAGCTTCGGCCGCACCTAACTGGCTGGCGGTCTCATCCCGCTCGGCAGTGGCCAAGCGCTGCCATCAGCGCCGCTTCCGCTTTCGGACACACGAAACATGCCGCGATTGCGAAACACCGTATCTGGACCAAGGTCCAGTGCGGGCTCTGACAGGTCATTGCCTGCGTCACGCAAGCACCTGCATTTCAGCCCTTCTTCTTCAGGCCGCAGCCTCGGCCTCGATCTCGACCATCAGGTCCGGCAGCGCCAGCTGCCGGATGCCGAGCAGGCTCTGCGGCGGCCGGATCCCGGCCGGCCTTATCCACTCGGCATAGACATCATAATGCTCCAGAAAGGCGTCAACATCCGTGGTGAAAAACCGCAGAAACACCAGGTTCCGCCGCCCCATGCCAGCGTCCCTCAGAATCGTGTCCACGTTGCCAAGCGCAATCCCGATCTGCCTGCGCATGTCGCCGGGTGCGGAAACCGTCACCCCCAGCGGCGCATCCGCATCTTCCTGCAGGTCCACCTGCCCCGAACACCGCAGAAGCCGCGTGGCACCCTCCACCACCTCGCCCTGATCCATCAGATAGGCCAGACCCCATTGGCTGGGATTGACGGACATACGCTTCATCGCTGCCTCCACTGTTCAACTAGAAACACGCACTCAAATCCCCGGCAGTGCCCCCAGCTTACAACGGCCGGGGAAATTCTGCCAAACCGCATGTGCCGCCTGCCCGCCAAAGGGTGCATGGCCGGTGCACGGGGGGTGTACAGGGGGTGCACGGATGCCACCCCCCTGCCCGGCCCTCTCCTGAAGGCACGAAAAAGCCCCGGATGTTTCCATCCGGGACTTTTGATTTTCCGCTTTGCGCTCCGGCTCAGCCGCCGAAGTCGTCGAGCATGATGTCCTCGCGGTCCACGCCCAGATCCAGCAGCATGTTGATCACCGACTGGTTCATGATTGGCGGGCCGCACATGTAGAATTCGCAGTCTTCCGGCGCCGGGTGGTTCTTGAGGTATTCCTCATAGAGAACGTTGTGGATGAAGCCGGTGTAGCCTTTCCAGTCATCCTCCGGCTGCGCGTCGGACAGGGCGACGTGCCATTCGAAGTTGTCGAACTCCTCGGCCAGCTGGTCGAAGTCCTCGACAAAGAACATCTCCTTCTTCGAGCGCGCGCCGTACCAGAAGCTGATCTTGCGGTCGCGGTTCTGCAGGCGCTTCAGCTGATCGAAGATATGGGAGCGCATCGGCGCCATGCCGGCACCGCCGCCGATGAAGACCATTTCCTTCTGGGTGTCGCGGGCGAAGAACTCGCCGAACGGGCCCGAGATGGTGACTTCATCACCCGGCTTCAGGTTGAAGATGTAGGACGACATCTTGCCTGCCGGAATATCGGTGGAGCCCGGCGGCGGCGAGGCGACGCGGACGTTCAGCATGATGATGCCCTTTTCGTCCGGGTAGTTCGCCATCGAATAGGCGCGCTCGACCGGCTCGTCCACGACGGATTTGTACTGCCACAGATTGAAGCGGTCCCAATCCTCGCGGTACTCCTCCTGGATGTCGAAGTCGGTGTAGGACAGCTGGTGGGCAGGCGCCTCGATCTGGATGTAGCCGCCAGCGCGGAAGTTCACATCCTCGCCTTCGGGCAGTTCCAGCACCAGCGCCTTGATGAAGGTCGCGACGTTATCGTTCGACCGCACCTTGCAGCGCCATTTCTTGACGCCAAAGACCTCTTCGGGGACTTCGACTTCCATGTCCTGCTTGACCGAAACCTGACAGGACAGGCGGTCGCCGCAGGCGGCTTCGCGCTTGGTGATGTGGCTTTCCTCGGTCGGCAGGATCGAGCCGCCGCCGGAGTGCACCCGCACCCGGCACTGGGCACAGGTGCCGCCGCCGCCGCAGGCGGAGGGGACGAACAGCTTCTCAGCCGCCAGCGTCTGCAGCAGCTTGCCGCCCGCAGGCACCGAGATGGTTTTTTCACCGTTGATGGTGATGTTGACGTTGCCGGTGGAGACCAGGCGGGAGCGGGCGGCCAGAATGACGGCCACCAGCGCCAGCACGATCACCGTGAACAGGACAACGCCGAGCGTGAAAGTTTCCATGTTTCCGCGCTCTCCCTTACAGTTTGACGCCGCTGAAGGACATGAAGGCCAGCGCCATCAGACCCGCGGTGATAAAGGTGATGCCCAGGCCCTGCAGGCCATCCGGCACGTCGGAATATTTCAGCTTCTCGCGCACGCCCGCCATCGCGGTGATCGCCAGCGCCCAGCCGAAGCCGGAGGAGAGGCCGTAAGTTGTTGCTTCCGCAAAGTTGTAGTCGCGTTCCACCATGAACAGCGAGCCGCCGAGGATCGCGCAGTTCACCGTGATCAGCGGCAGGAAGATCCCCAGCGCGTTGTAGAGCGGCGGGAAATACTTATCGAGGATCATCTCCAGGATCTGCACCATCGCCGCGATCACCCCGATATAGGAGATCAGGCCGAGGAAGGTCAGGTCCACATCCGGGAAGCCCGCCCAGGCCAGCGCGCCCGGCTTCAGGAGGTAGGTCAGCAGCAGGTTGTTGGCAGGCACGGTGATCGCCTGCACCAGCATCACCGAAATCCCCAGACCCAGCGCGGTGGAGATCTTCTTGGACACCGCGATGAAGGTGCACATGCCCAGGAAGAAGGAGAGCGCAAGGTTCTCGACAAAGATGGCCTTAACGGCGAGTGAAATCAGCCCTTCCATCAGTGCGCCTCCACGGTTTGGATTTTGTATTCACGCTCTTCCACCTGGTTCGGCTTCCAGGTGCGGAACCCCCAGATCAGCAGGCCGATCACGAAGAACGCCGAGGGCGGCAGCAGCAGCAGGCCGTTCGGGACATACCAGCCGCCGTTGTTCACGGTCTCCAGGATGGTGATGCCGAACAGCGAGCCGGAGCCGAACAGCTCGCGGATGATGCCGACCAGCATCAGGATCAGGCCATAGCCCATGCCGTTGCCCAGGCCGTCGATGAAGGACTCGACCGGCGGGTTCTTCATCGCGAACGCTTCGGCGCGGCCCATCACGATGCAGTTGGTGATGATCAGGCCGACGAAGACCGACAGGGTCTTGGAAATCTCAAAGGCATAGGCTTTGAGCACCTGGTCCACCAGGATCACCAGCGAGGCGATGATCACCATCTGCACGATGATCCGGATCGAGCCCGGGATCTGGTTGCGCAGGATCGAGATGAACATCGACGAGAACGCGGTCACAAAGGTCACCGCCAGGGTCATCACGAACGCCACCTGCAGCGAGGAGGTCACGGCCAGCGCCGAGCAGATGCCCAGCACCTGCAGGGTGATCGGGTTGTTGTCGACCAGCGGGTCGACCAGCATTTCCTTTCTGGTCTGCGCCATCAGATGTCTCCCGCTTGCAGGGCGTCAAGGAAAGGCCCGTAGCCTTCTTCGCCCATCCAGAATTTCACCAGGTTGTCCACGCCGACCGAAGTCAGCGTCGCGCCGGCCAGCGCATCGATATGGTGCTCCGGCCCGGCCGGGCCTTGGGTCTTGGCAACGCTGATCTGCAGCGCGCCGCTTTCGTCATGCAGCTTCTTGCCGCTCCACAGCGCTTTCCAGCGCGGGTTGTCCACCTCGGCGCCCAGGCCCGGGGTTTCGCCGTGCTGATAGAACTGCAAGCCATAGATGTCGTTGCCGTTCTCCTCCACCGCGATGAAGCCATAGAGGGTGGACCACAGGCCGTAGCCGTGGATCGGCAGGATCACCTTGTCCAGGTCGCCGTTTTCCTCGCGCAGCAGGTACACGGTCTTGTAGCGCGACTGGCGGCCGATGCCGGCCGGATCGTTCTCCAGCTCGCGGCTCAGCTCCGGATCCTGCGCGGCGGCCAGATCGTCAAAGCTGGCGGCCTCGAACTGCTCGGTGAACTCGCCGGTTTCCAGATCCAGCACCTGCGGTTCGAACGCGGCAAAGGCTTCGGCGACATTCTGGCCCGGCTCATAGAGGCCGGCCACCTGCAGAACGTTCAGCTGCTTGTCGCGCTTCTTGTTGGTTTCCTGCACCGGGCGCAGCGACACGGCGGCGGTGGACACGATCATCGAGGCCACCAGGCAGACGGCGACGGCGATGAACACGGTCTTGCCAACCGAGTCCGGCGATGCGGCGAGGAAGCGGCCAATCAGGCCCTTGCTTTGGGGATCAGCCATGGCGGCGCGCCCTCCGTTTGATGTTTGCCTGCACGACGAAGTAGTCGATCAGCGGTGCAAAGACGTTGCCGAACAGGATCGCCAGCATCATGCCTTCGGGGAAGGCCGGGTTCAGCACCCGGATCAGCACCACCATCACCCCGATCAGCGCGCCATAGATCAGGCGGCCCATGTTGGTGTGGCTGGCCGAAACCGGCTCGGTCACCATGAACACCAGGCCAAAGGCATAGCCGCCCAGCACCAGGTGCCAGTACCAGGGCATCGCAAACATCGGGTTGGTGTCGGAGCCGATGAGGTTCAGCAGCATCGAGAAGGCAATCATGCCGCCCAGGCAGCCCACGATCAGGCGCCAGTTGGCAATCCTGGTGGCCAGCAGGAACACCAGGCCGATGGCGCAGGCCAGTGTCGAGGTCTCGCCAAAGCTGCCCTGAATGGTGCCATAGAAGGCATCCGACCATTCAATGCCCTTGGCGGCCAGCGCCTGCACGCCGTCGGCGGCGGAAACCCCCAGCGCGGTGGCGCCGGAGAAGCCGTCAACCGGGGTCCAGACGGAGTCGCCCGACATGTTGGCCGGGTAGGCGAAATACAGGAACGCACGGCCGGTCAGCGCCGGGTTCAGGAAGTTCTTGCCGGTGCCGCCAAAGACTTCCTTGCCGATCACCACGCCAAAGATGATGCCAAGCGCAACCTGCCACAGCGGCGCTGAGGCCGGCATGATAAGGGCATAAAGCATCGAGGTGACCAGGAAGCCCTCGTTCACCTCATGGCCGCGGACGGTGGCAAAGATGACTTCGAAGATGCCGCCCGCAACCAGCGTCACGATGTAGATCGGCAGGAAATACAGGAAGCCGTGGGCGATATTGGCCATCGGGTTGGCTGCATCCAGCGAAATGCCGAACACCTGCAGCAGGGCAATCCGCCAGCCGGTCGCCGCATCAGCGCCAAGCGCGGCAATTGCCGAGTTCGCCTGATAGCCGGTGTTCCACATGCCCCACAGGATGCAGGGGATGGTGGCGATCACCACATAGGTCATGATCCGCTTCATATCGATGTAGGAGCGGGCATGCGGCGCCACGGTGGTGACGGTTTTCGGGGTGTAAAGGAAGGACTCCACCATTTCGTAGACGGGGAAGTACTTCTCGTACTTGCCACCCTTCTCGAAATGCGGCTCGATCCTGTCAAAGAAGCTGCGCAATCCCATCCGGCTCAGCCCTCCTTTTCAATCTTGGTCAGGCAGTCGCGCAGCGCCAGCCCGTATTCGTACTTGGCCGGGCAGGCAAAGCCGACGAGGCCCATGTCCTCTTCGTCGAGCTCCAGCGCGCCCAGCTCCTGTGCGGTGTCGGTGTCCATGACCAGCAGCGCGCGCAGCAGCTGCGTCGGCAGGTAGTCCTGCGGCATCAGCCGCTCGAAGGTGCCGGTGGGCACCATCGCCCGGCGGCCGCCATTGAGGTTGCTGGTCAGGTTAAACAGCTTGCGGGACAGAGCAGAGCCCAGCACCGGCTGCACGGCGTATTTGCCGGGCATCGGGCGGATCCAGCCCATCGGGATCTGCTCGCGGTCTTCCTCGATGATGGCGACCTGGCGGGCGAAACGGCCGAGGTAGGCCAGCGGGCCTGCCGCCTGGCGGCCCGACAGGATCGAACCGGAGATCACCCGCACCGGGCCGTCCAGGGCGATCTCGCCGCGGGTCAGCTCCTCGGTGGAGGCGCCCGTCACGGTGCGGACCAGACGCGGCTGGCGCGCAGCGGGACCGGCCAGCGCAACCACGGTGGAAGGGTCCAGATGACCGGTCATCAGCAGGCGGCCGATGGCGATCACGTCCTGATAGGACACGGTCCAGACCTGATCGTCGGCGCGGACCGGGTGCAGGAAGTGGATGTGGGTGCCAGCCAGGCCCGACGGGTGCGGCCCGTCAAAGGCTGCAGCCTCCACACCGGCAAGATTGGCACCGGGGATGCTGTCGCCTGCCTTCTGGCACAGGAAGGTGGTGCCGTCGGTCAGCAGGGTAATCGCCTTCAGGCCGGTCTCGAATGCCTCGGCAGCGTCGTTGATGATCACCGCGGCATCAGCGGCCAGCGGCTCGCTGTCCGTCGCGGTGACGAAAATCGCTTCGGGCTTGGACCCCGGCTGCGGCATCTTGGAATAGGGACGGGTGCGGAACGCACCCCACAGGCCGGCCGCGCACAGCTTGGCGGTCAGGCCCTCGGCCGTGCCGGCATCGCCAACGGCGGAGAAATCCATGCCCTTGTCTTCGGCATCCGAAACCTCGATCACCACGCTTTGCAGCACCCGGCGCGCACCGCGGTTGATCGCCACGACCTTGCCGGTCATCGGCGCAACCATCACCGCGTCTTCGGCATCCTTGTGGCAGAACAGCGGGGTGCCGCGCTGGACCTCGTCGCCTTCCTGCACCAGCATGCGGGGTTTCAGGCCCAGATAGTCGGGGCCAAGCACCGCCACCGACGTGATTGCGGGGCCCGGGTGGATGACCTGCTCCGGTGCGCCTGTCACCGGCAGATCGAGCCCTTTCCTCAAGTTAAATGTTTTCATATTTGCGCTACGTCCCTCCAAGGCCGAATCCCGAGGCGGTTCTTACCCCGTTCCGGCAGCGGCGGCAAAGAAAACGCACAAAACGCCGTTTTCCGCACATCCGCACAGCCTGTCCTGATTTCCGGCGCACTCGAATCAAATTCGGCACCGATTGGCAAGGCTGTCCCCCGGCCTGTTCCCCAATTTCCTGTGCATGCCGCGCTTTTACCAGTCTGTTGGCGCTCACGGTCCTCGGGAAACCGTCAAAGCGGACTGCCGGAAACGGCAACGCCGTTCCGGCAGGCGCCGCCAAAGCGGGCCAGTGTGCCTGTCAGTCTCAACAGGCTGTAGAAACTGATTCTACCAAATACTGCTTAGTCAGGCGTCCCAGACCGCCTGCGGTTCGCCCATCAGATCGCGGTCGACGGTGATCCCCAGCCCCGGCGCATCCGGCACCAGCACGCCGCCGTCCTTTACGGCTGCGTCGAACTCCGCCGTTTTCAGCGTCACCATGTCCCGGCAATCCAGAATGCAGCGCAAGGACCGCTCCGGCACCGTGGCGCCCAGATGGGCAATGGCAGAGAACGCCACCACCGAGCCGACGGTATCCTGCACGCTCACGGTCGCGCCCGCGGCCAGGCACATGTCGCGGTGCCGCCGCCCATGGGTCAGCCCGCCGGCCTTGGAGATCTTGAGGCCGATACCGTCGGCCACATCCTCCGCCAGCATCAGCGCGATGTCCTCATCCTGCTGCACCAGCTCATCCAGGATGATCGGCACAGTGCAGCGCTTGCGCAGCGACATGGTCTCGCGCCAGGTCTTGCAGGGCGCCTCCAGCACGAAATCCAATCCCTCGGGCAGCATCCGAAGCATCCGCAGCGCGGTTTCCGGCGTCAGCCCGCCATTGGCATCGACCAGGAAGAACTCGCCCGGCTGCCGGTCGGCCAGCGACGCGCGGATGCGTTCGGCGTCCAGCGCCGGACCGCCCTCGCTGTCCAGCGCGCCGATTTTCACCGAATGGCCCAGGTATCCCATCTCCCGGTGCTGCGCGACGCGGGCGCGCATGTCCTCGGGGGAGCCTGCATAGATCGAGGAAATCACCGGCAGGCGTTTCCCGGTAGAGCCGCCCAGCAGCTCGCAGACCGGCAAGTTCACCGATTTGCCGAACAGGTCCCAGCAGGCCAGATCAATTGCAGACTTGGCATGGTTATGGCCGAGCAGAGCCTCATCCATCGCCTCGTTGATGCGGTCCATCTGCCGCGGGTCGCGGCCCAGGAGATAGGGCGCAATCTCAGTGATCCCGGCCCGCGCGCCCAGGGCGTGCGAGGCGATGTAGGTGGAGCCGAACGGGGTGCTTTCGCCCCAGCCCTCCAGCCCGGTATCGGTGGTGATGCGCACGAAAGACGCATCAAAGCTGCGGTACTCCCGCCCGCCCGACAGCATGTAGACGCCGCCGGAATAGGGCAGATCCAGTTGATACAGCTCGATTTTCTTGATCTTCATTCGGCGGCCTCCGGGATCATCAGCACCAGCTTGCCGGTGTGCTTCTTGCTCAGGAAGTCCTCCTGCGCCGTTGCAATCTCGCTCAGCGGATAGGTCTTGGCCACCAGCGGGCGGATTTCCCCGGCTTCGATGTAGGAGATCAGATTGGCGAACACCTCATCCTCCTGGAAGGTGCAGCCCATCAGGGTCAGGTCCTTGAGGTAGAGCGTGCGCACGTCGATCTCGCTGATCGGCCCGGCGATGGCGCCGGCGGTGGTGTAACGGCCGCCGCGCCGTAAAACGTCCAGAAAAGATGGCCATTGCGGACCGGCGACCAGATCGACCACCACGTCGATGGAGCCTTCGCCCAGCTCCTTCACCAGATCTGCGTTGCGGTCGACAACCCGGTCGGCGCCAAGTGCCAGAACCTCATCCGCCTTGGCGGCGGAGGACAGCGCTATCACTGTGGCGCCGCGGCGTTTTGCCAGTTGCACAGCAGCGGAGCCAACGCCGCCCGAGGCGCCGGAGATCAGCACGGTTTCGGCGCCGAGGCCCACCCGGTGCAGCATGTTCTCTGCCGTGGAATAGGCGCAGGGGATCGAGGCCAGCTCGGCATCGGACCAGTCGCAGTTCACCGCGTGAGTTTCCCGCGCAGGCGCCACCGCGAACTGGGCAAAGCCGCCATCGCATTCGCTGCCGAAGGTCCAGCATTCATAAGGGCGGTAATCGACGTAAGAACGCAGCATGTTGCGCACCAGAACCCGCTCGCCGATACGGGAGGCGTCAACCCCCTCCCCCACCGCGGCGATGTGGCCGCAGGCATCTGCGCCTTGAATGCGGGGGAATTCCAGCGGCTTGCCGGACCAGCTGGCGTCGTCGTCGTTGACGCTGTCAAAGCCGGTGGCGCCGCCCGCGTTGGTGTCGGCATCCACCGCCTTGGAATACCAGCCGATGCGGGTGTTGATGTCGGTATTGTTGATGCCCGCCGCCGCCACACGGATCAGCACCTCGCCCGGGCCGGGCTGCGGCACCGGCACGTCGGTGCGGTAGTCCAGTTTCTCGATGCCGCCGTGGCCGGTCAGCAGAACGGCCGCCATCTTATTGGGGATCATGCCCGTACCTCCCTTTGGAAATTAGATTGGCCGGCCCTCCCCTGCCGGCCAAAACAGGCTGCTGTCCCCGCGGGGACAACAGCCTGAAACTTGTGTCACAGCTCCAGCGGATGCGCCCGGCCGCGGTCCGCCAGGCGGCGGTTCAGCTCTTTCGCTTCCGGCAGCCCGGCCTCCAGCGCAAAGACAAAGGCGTGGGTCAGGTAGAAGCAGGCGGCGTCGATATTGCCCGCCTCCTCAGCCATGTCACCGGCCAGCGTGTAAAGCCGGACCAGCTCTGCGCTGTCCTTGTCTTCATGCGCCTGCAGAAGCGCCCGGTCGAGGTCTGCGCGCTCCATCTCTCAGCCCTTCAGCGAAATCGCGATGTTCTTGGTGCGCACATAATTATAAAGCGCCTCCAAGCCCTTCTCGCGGCCGAAGCCGGATTTGCCGACGCCGCCGAAGGGGGTGGAGATGCCGCCCGCGAACCATTCGTTCACAAACACCTGACCCGCCCGCAGACGGTTCGCGACGCGATGCGCGCGCGCCAGGTCGCGGGTGAAGACGCCGGCCACCAGCCCGAACTCGGTGCCGTTCGCCATGGCAATCGCCTCCGCCTCGGTATCAAACGGCGTGAAGCAGGTGACGGGGCCAAAGATCTCTTCCTGCGCGACGCGGGACGCGGGGTCCACATCCGCCAGGATGGTCGGCGCCATGAAATAGCCCTCCCGCTCCAGCCGGGCACCGCCGGATGCCGCGCGCGCGCCGCTTTGGCGGGCGGTGGCGGTGATGGTCTCGATGCCGTCCAGCTGACGCGCCGAGATCACCGGGGTCAGGCCGGGGTTTTCCAGCCCGTGACCGACGCTGAGGCCACCCGCCAGCGCTGCGGCGCGCTCGACGGCTTCCTCATAGATCGAGCGGTGCACCAGCACCCGCGACATGGCGGAGCAGACCTGGCCGGCGTTGTAGAAGATGCCGCTTTGCAGGGAGGACATCAGCGTGTCCAGATTGGCGTCTTCAAAGGCCACCGCAGCGGATTTTCCGCCCAGCTCCATCAGCGCGGGCGTCACCGGGTTGGCGGCGGCGCGCAGGATGGCTTGGCCGGTCGGCACCGAGCCGGTGAACACGATCTGATCCACCGCCGGGCTTTCCACCAGCCGCGCGCCAAGTTCAGAGCCGATGCCATTCAGGATCGAGACCGTCCCCGCGGGGACCTCGGCGCGTTCCAGCGCCACCCCCAGCATCGCCAGCGCCATCGGGTCCAGTTCCGGCGATTTGATGATCACCGAATTGCCCGCCGCCATCGCAGGCGCCAAGGAGCGCGCAGCGATCGACACCGGGAAGTTCCACGGCACGATCTGCGCGGAGATGCCGTAAGGCTCGTAGACCGTAAAATCAGCGTAATCGAGGCCGAGCGGGATCGACTTGCCTTCGATCTTGTCGGCCATGCCGCCGTAATATTCGAAATACTGCGCGGCCTCTTCGAATTCGTCATGCGCGGCGCTGAGGCTCTTGCCGCTTTCCCGGCACAGAAGTTCAGCACCTTCGTCCGCGATGCCGCGGATCTCCGCCGCGATGCGCTGCATCAGCTGGCCGCGTTTGGCGGGCTTCATGGCGGCCAAGTCGCCGCGCTCGAAACTCGCCCGCGCCGCGTCCAGCGCCTTGGCGAGGGTTTCCTCGCCCGCCAGCGCACAGTCGCCCACGTGGCTGCCGTTGCCCGGATCCTCGACGGCCATGCGCGCACCGCCGTCGCCTTCGACCCAGGCACCGGCCAGGAAATTCCTGGCCAGCCCGTCTTTCAGGAAAGAACTCATGCCTCGCGGCCTTTGGTCACCTGATCCGCCACCCAGGCGTGGAAGTTGTGGGTCGGCCCGTCCATTGCCGGCGAGAAACGGCCACCGTCAAACAGCTCGCCGTGGCGGCCCTTCTGCATGCCCTCGACGACAAAGACGTCCTCCTCGAACACGGTCTTCCACAGCTTGGCGTTCTCGGTGCGCAGGTCTTCCAGTTCCGGGGTCTCTTCCGGGGATTTGGAGTAGTAGAGCTCGATATGCTCGACGGTGTTCTCGGTGTTGACCGGCTCCAGGATGATCGCAAAGGCGTGGTCGCGCTGCACACCCAGCAGGACGTTGGGATAAACCGCGGTGTATTCGCCGCCCTCGTCCCACTTGCTGCTGAGGCCCTCGAAATCCGGGAACAGCTCGCCGTTCTCGCCCTTCAGCTGGCGGTAGACCAGAGTGCCCTGGCCGGAATACTTGCCCGGCACTTCGATGTTGTAATGGTCTTCCAGCCGGGAATAGCTGTTGAGGCCCGGATGCACCCACGGCAGGTGGTAGCTTTCGCAATAGTTCTCGACCGCCAGCTTCCAGTTGGTCTTCACTTCCAGCTTGAAGCCGGAGCCTTCGCCGCCGTGATGCACCGGGGTCTCGAACTCCTTCCAGCGTTCCAGCAGGTCGGCGTGGGCCTCCTCGAACTCCGGCGCGGTGCCGTCGACGTTCACGAACACCACGTCGCGCCAGACGTAGGATCGGATGCGCACCAGGCCCAGCTCGTCCAGCTTGATGTCTTCATGCTTGTTGTTGCCGGGGCCGCCGACGTGCGGAGTGGAGACCAGGCGGCCGTCCAGCCCATAGCACCAGCTGTGATAGGCGCAGCGGATGGCGCCGCGGATCTTGCCGGCCTTCTCGACCAGGATCATGCCGCGGTGGCGGCAGGTGTTCTGAAAGACGCCGACTTCGCCGTCTTTGTCGCGCACGATCAGCAGCGGCATGCCCAGGAAATCCACCGGCTTGGCATAGCCCGGCTCCGGCACGTCCTTGCCAAAGCCGATGCCGGACCAGTTGTTGAACAGGACCGAGCGTTTCTCCTCGGCAAAGACGGCGGGGTCGATGTAATGGGCGTTCGGCAGGCCGTTGGCAACGTTGACCGGAGCCATCACCGGGGCAAGCGTGTCGTGCTTGTTCATCTGGGGTCTCTCCAAGCTGGAAAAAGATGTGCGCGTTTTGCGCCATTGAAGGGAGAGAGCAGATTCACTCAATATCAGGAATTTTCGCGCTGGGGTTAGCTGGATTCACCTGAGCTGCGATTGACCTCGTCAATCACCCAATTGCGAAGCAATCGGGCGGATTCCGACAGTTCCGCGTCCGGGCGGCCCACCAGGTGGAACCCGTGCGGGGCGGCCAGCACATGCGGGCCGATCGGCACCAGCTGGCCCGCCGCCAGCAGCGGGTTCAAGAGCCGCTGCCAGCCAAGCACCAGCCCCACCCCGTCCTGCGCCGCCTGCAGCGCCACCGCGTAGTTGTTGACCCGCACACCCGGCGCGATCGGGCCGCTGTAGCCCAGCTGCTGGAACCAGTCGGCCCAGGTGGTCCAGCTCCGGTCGTCGGAGTCCAGATGCAAGAGCCGCTGCTGCGCCAGTTCCTCCAGCGCACAGCCGGTCAGGCGCTCTGCCAGCTCCGCGTTGCCGACCGGCACCAGATGGTCGCGGTAAAGCTCTGTCTGTTCCAGCCGCGTGTCCCGTTCCCGGCCGTAGCGGATATAGAAATCCACATCCGGCATGCTGCGCAGCGGCCGGTCGTTGACGATCTGGTTGACATTCACATCCGGGTGCCGCCGCCAGAACCGCACCACCGAGGGCGACAGCCACAGCGAGGCGACGGCGGAGGTGGAGCCGATGGTCACGGTGTCGCCGGTATGGCGGTCGCGGATGGTTTTCAGGCTGAGGGAGATTTTCGAGAATGAAGAGGCCAGGGTTTCGAACAGTGCCTCGCCCTCCTCCGTCAGCTCCACGCCGCGGTGCTTGCGCTGGAAAAGCGGCACCTGCAGCTCCGCCTCCAATGCCTTCACCTGATGGCTGACGGCGCCGGGGGTGACGGAGAGTTCCTGCGCGGCATTCTTGAAGCTGAGGTGCCGGGCGGCGGCCTCAAACGCAGCCAGGGTGGTGAGCGGCGGCAGGTTGTAGTGGCGGCGGGACATCTGCGGCTCCTGGCATAAGGCTCGGATGAAAGGGCTTCATTTCAATAGGGGAAATGCAGCTTTGAAGGCCAGCAAAGATTTCGCCCCGCGCCCGCCGTTTTCATTCGATGAAAACGGCCATGAAAAATCGATTTTTCATGGCCGGAAACCGCGCCGGTTTCCGGCACCCCTAGCCGATCCGGCCGCGCTGCAGCATCGGCGTCACGTTGAAGGCGGCCTTGTACACCCGCGAAAAATGGCCGGGGCTGTCAAAGCCGCAGGCCAGCGCCACTTCGGTGACCGAGGCCTCGGTCTGGATCAGCAGGTTGCGGGCGCGCTCCAGCCGCATCTCCATGAAGTATTTCTTGGGCGAGGTGTTCAGATACTTGCCGAACAGCCGTTCCAGCTGGCGGGTGGAGATGCCGATGTCATCGGCAATCACCGTCGGCGACACCGGATCGCTGATGTGGTCATGCATGATCTGGATCGCCCGGGCCAGATGCGCGTTGCGCATGCCGTTGCGCGATTGCAGCGAGACTTTCTGCTCCGCGGTGGCATTGCGCACCGCGTTATAGACCATCTGGTCGGCCACCGCGACCGCCAGGTCATAGCCATGGGTGCGCTCGATCAGGTGCAGCATCAGGTCTGCCGTGGCGGTGCCGCCGGAGGCGGTCATGTGCTTTTCATCCGCCACAAACACGCTGCGCACCAGGTTCACCTCCGGGAAGGCCTCCATGAAGCTGTCGTGGTATTCCCAGTGGATCGCCGCCTGCATGCCATTGAGGAACCCCGCCTCCGCCAGCACCCAGGCGCCCGAGCACAGCGCACCGATGGAAATCCCCCGCGCCTTCTCCCGGCGCAGCGCCGCCAGCAGGGGTTTGGTCACGTGGTTGCGCATGTGGATGCCCGACAGGGCAAACAGCTGGTCGCATTTCGGGATCGCATCGAAGCCATAGTGCACCAGCGTCACCGAGCCGTTTGAACACACCGCGGTTTCGCCGTTCTCGGAGCCGAAGGACCAGTCGTAGAGATCCTGACCGCTGACCAGGTTGGCGATGCGCAGCGGCTCCACCGCGCAGGAAAAGGCGAGGTGGGAGAATTCCTCCACCAGCAGAAAGGCAAAATGCTGCGTCTTTTTCATGGCTTGCCTCAAAGGAAAACGGACTGCGCGAAGGGTCGCCCCGCGCAGTCCTGGATTGCGGGTCTGCCCAGTATTACTTGGCTGCCGCGCGCGCCGCGTCCAGCCATCCGTCATAGGTTTCGCGGTTGGCTTCGATCCAGGCATCGACATGGCGGTCGATATCGTCCGAGCTGTCCTCGCCGTCGGCGATCAGCTTATTCTGGGCCGAGATGTCGTTGATGTCGATCTTGGCAAGCTCAAACAGCTTGGCCGCAGCCGGGTTGGCGGCCAGGAACTCGTCGGTGGCGACAACGCGGATGCTGTCCACCGCGAAGCCGAGGTCCTTGCCGTTGAAGGTGGTGTCACCGGTCGCCCCATCGGGCAGCGAGGAATAGGGCACCGCCAGGAATTCCACATCCTTGCCCGGCACCAGCGCGCCCGACACCCAGTAAGGCGTCCAGGTGTAATAGAGCACGTTTTCGCCGGCCTGGTTGCGGGCGATGGTGTCGGCGATAATGGCGTTATAGGCGCCCTGGTTGTGGTTCACGGTGTCGCGCAGGCCGAATTCGGTCAGCTGATGCTCGATCACCCGCTCGCAGCCCCAGCCCGGCACGCAGCCGGCCAGATCCGCCTTGCCGTCGCCATCGGCGTCGAACAGCTTGGCGTTTTCCGGGTCGGTCAGGTCGCCGAGGTTCTGGATGCCCGCGTCATAGGCGGATTTGTTGACCAGATAGCCCTGCAACGCGCCCTCGATCAGGGTGCCGACCTTTTCCAGAACCGCGTCGCCGCCGGATTCCTCGAAAAAGGTGTGATGCAGGGTGTTCCAATGCACCGCGGTGAAATCGGCATCGCCGGTTCCCAGCGCCAGGTGCACGGTCTGCGCTTCGACCTCCTGCGGCTCGGCCACCTCATAGCCCAGATCCTCCAGCGCGCGGAACAGGATGCGGTGCTGGAAGAACTCTTCCAGATAAGACTGGATCACCGGGCGCACGGTGACGCCTTCGCCGGGCTGTTCGCTGGCAAAAGCGGTGCCTGCCAGCATGGTGGAGGCTGCCAGCGCAGCCAGAGCGGTTTTCCTGAACATATGTAAGTCCTCCCTTGGGTGTTCAGATGAAAGAGAAAGTCAGTTTTTGCCGGCCAGGCGCAGCACCGCGCCGACGGGGCCGCCCTGCCACCAGTGGCGGTGGCCGCGGTCACGGCCAGACTGGCCCATGCCCTGGGTGATGCGGTCCAGCACGATGGCCAGGATCACGATGCCAAGGCCGCCGACCAGCGCCTTGCCCGCATCGAGCCGGCCCATGGCGCGCAGCACCTCGTTGCCCAAGCCCTTGACCGAGATCATCGAAGCGATCACCACCATCGACAGCGACAGCATGATGGTCTGGTTGACGCCGGCCAGGATGGTGGGCGTTGCCAGCGGCAGCTCCACCTTGAACAGGATCTGGCGCGGGCTGGCGCCAAAGGCGCGCGCGGCCTCCACCACCGAGGCATTGACGCCGCGGATGCCCAAGCTGGTGAGACGGATCAGCGGCGGCAGCGCAAAGATGATTGTCACGATCACACCCGACACGTTGCCGATGCCAATCAGCATCACCACCGGCACCAGATACACAAAGGCCGGAATGGTCTGCATGGTGTCGAGCACCGGCCGCATCGCCGCCTCGAACCGGTCGTTCTTGCCCGCCAGGATCCCCAGCGGCAGGCCGATCAGGAAGCAGAGGATCACTGCAGAGACCACAATCGCCAGGGTGGTCATCGCCAGCCCCCAGGCCCCCGGCGACAGGAAGCCGAGCGCCACCATGCTGACGCCCACCAGGATCGCCACCCGCCGGCCCGCGGCCTGCCAGGCGATCAGGACCAGGATCACCAGCATGATCACCGGCGGCACCGCATTGAGCGCGGTGTCGATGCCGACGATCATCTCGTTGAAGAAGTTTTTGACGGGCTGGATCAAGGCGCGGTTGGCGATCGCCCACTGCTTGACCCCGTCCGCGGACTCCGCAAGCCCCAGATCGACCGAGGAAAACGGGTCGAGGATGCTGAATTCTGTGTCTGCCATGATCTTGCCTCCTCAGTGCTTCAGGCCGGCGGCGTCTGCGACATCGCCCTGGATGCCGCGCAGCAGGGCGTTCTTGGTCACCACCCCGACGGTGCGGCCATCGGCCTTGACCAGCACCGGGTGCTGGGTCTGGACCGACAGGTTCACCAGATCGTCGAGCGACTGGCCGGGATGGGCCTCGGGCCAGCCGTCCTTGTTGGCGGGGCCGTTCATCTGCTCGTACTGCTCGACCGGGGTCATGATCTTGGCGGCCGAGATCAGCTCCAGCTTGGAGATGCCAGCAACGAAGTCGGCAACGTAATCGTCGGCGGGGTTGGTCACGATGTCCTCCGGCGTGCCGACCTGCACCAGGGCGCCGTCCTTCATGATGGCGATGCGGTCGCCGATGCGGATCGCCTCGTCCAGGTCGTGGGTGATGAACAGGGTGGTCTTCTTCATCTCTGCCGACAGCGACATGAACTTGTCCTGCAGCTGGCGGCGGATCAGCGGGTCGAGCGCCGAGAAGGGCTCGTCCATCAGAAGGATCGAGGGATCAGCGGCAATCGCACGGGCGAGGCCGACGCGCTGCTGCATGCCGCCCGACAGCTCATCCGGGTATTTCTGGTCCCAGCCATTGAGATCCACGGCGTCAATCGCGCGCATCGCATTCTCGCGGCGTTCACGCGCATCGTGGCCGCGCACTTCCTGGCTGAAGGAGACATTCTCCAGCACGGTGCGGTGCGGCATCAGCGCCATGTTCTGGAACACCATGCCGATCTTCTCGGCCCGCACCTCGCGCAGCTCCTTCGCGGACAGCTGATTGACGTCCTGCCCTTCGATGAACAGCTGGCCTGATGTGGGTTCGATCAGCCGGTTCACATGGCGAATCAAGGTCGATTTGCCAGAGCCCGACAGCCCCATGATGCAGAAGATTTCGCCCCGCCCGACGGTAAAGGTGGCGTCCTGCACGCCCACCACACAGTCAAAGCGGTCGCGCACCTCAAGCTTGCCAAGCCCCTGTTCCTGAACGGCTTTCATCGCCTCATCCGCGCGGCGGCCAAAGATCTTCCACAGATTGCGGCAGTCGATCACGGCTTCGTCAGGTTGCGTCGTCACCTGTTCCCCTCCTCCGAAAACATTTCCTGCATACTGCATATTTTTTCTCTGTACACAAATTGTATTTTCTTCTAACACAAAATGAGCAATCAGGTTGCCGAACCGGTTCCGCCGGGCCATCCTGCCCGTACTGGTTCAAATGCAACGATGGAGACTGGAATGAAGGACGCGTCCAAAAGCAGGAAAGCAGCGCTTTATGGCCACTTGAAAACGGCCATCATGACGCTTGGCCTGCGGCCGGGCGCGGATCTCGACGAATCGAAGCTGTCGGAAGAGTTCGAGCTGTCCCGCACCCCGCTGCGCGAGGTGCTGCGCCAGCTGGCCGGCGAAGGCTATGTCGACCTGCGGGAAAACCGCGGCGCGCGGGTCAGCGAGATGTCGCACATGACCCTGCGCGACTTCTTCCTGGCGGCGCCGATGATCTATGGCGCGGTGCTGCAGCTGGCGGCCAAGAACGCCACCGAGGCGCAGATCGCAGAACTGAAGGCAGCGCAGGAAGACTTCAAGGCGGCGCTGCGCTCCGGCTCCGGCGCTGACCGGGCGATGGCCAACAACCGCTTTCACGAGATCACCGGCGAGATGGCCGACAACATCTATCTCGCCCCGTCCTTTCAGCGGCTGCTGATCGATCATGCCCGCATCGGCATGACCTTCTACCGCCCCCAGGACCGCCAGATGGCGGAAAACCTGGGTGAAGCCAGCGCCCAGCACGACGCCATCATCGCCGCCATCGAGGCGGGTGACGAGGCGGCGGCGGGGCAGCTGGCGATCGACCATTGGAACCTGTCGCGCGACCAGATCGAGCTGTTCGTCATGCCCGCCGGGCTTGATGTGCCGCTGGGAACGGTGGCGCGCAAAACCCCTGCATGAGGACCCAGATGACCCCAATATTCCGGTTTGAGGGGATATATACCCCCGTCGTGACGCCCCATTTCGAGGACGGCAGCGTCAATTGGGACGCGCTGGCCGATGTCATCGAATACCTGATTGACGCCGGCGTGCATGGCCTGATCTCCGGCGGCTCCACCGGCGAGAACTATGCCCAGACCGTGGAGGAGCGCATTGCTCTGGCCCGTTTCACCCATGAACGGCTGAAGGGCCGCCTGCCGCTGGTGGTGGGCACCGGCGCCATGCTGACCAGCGACTCCATCGCGCTGGCCGAAGGCGCCAAGGAGATCGGCGCGGATTCGATCCTGCTGGCCTCGCCCCCCTACTCGGTCCCGACCGACCGTGAAAACGCGCTGAATGCGCTGGCCATCGACAAGGCCGCTGACCTTCCGGTGATGCTCTACAACTACCCGCACCGCACCGGCACCATGATGGGCGAGGAGTTCCTCGACCGGGTCGGCCGTTCCCGCAATTTCTGCGGCATCAAGGAAAGCTCCGGCGATATCAACCGCGTGCACCTTCTGGCCCGCGACTATCCACATATCCAGCTGGGCTGCGGCATGGACGACCAGGCGCTGGAATTCTTTGCCTGGGGCGCGCCGTTCTGGGTTTGCGGCGGCTCGAACTTCCTGCCGAAGGAACACGTGGCGCTGTACAATGCCTGCGTGATCGAGGGCAACTTTGCCAAGGGCCGCCGCATCATGTCGGCCATGATGCCCTTGATGCGCGTGCTGGAGCAGGGCGGCAAGTTCATCCAGACCATCAAGCACGGTGTCACCATGAACGGCATCGAGGCCGGCGCCATGCGCGCGCCGCTGAAGGGGCTGAACAAGGATGACAAACGCGCGCTGGAACAGGTCGTGCGGGTGCTGAAACAGAAAATCGCAGATATCGAGGCGGAGGGCTGATCCATGTCGCTGCTTACTCAGGACGAATACAAATCCATCGCCGCCAATCTGGACCTGCCCACGGGCGCGTTCATCGACGGCAAGTTCTGCCCGGCCGCGTCCGGCAAGACCTTCGAGACCGTGAACCCGGCCACTGGGGAGAAGCTGGCCGATATCGCGGCCTGCGGTGCCGCGGACGTTGATGTCGCGGTCGAAAAAGCCCGCGAGGCCTTCGACGATGGCCGCTGGTCGAAACTGCACCCGTCGGAGCGCAAGGACGTGCTGATCCGGCTGTGCAAGCTGATGACCCGCAACGCCCATGAACTGGCGGTGATGGAAAGCCTCGACAGCGGCAAGACCATCTATGACTGCGAAACCGTCGACGTGCCGGAGACCATCCACTGCCTGAAATGGCACGCGGAAGCCATCGACAAGATCTATGACCAGGTGTCGCCTGCCTCCGACAATCACATCGCCATGGTGGTGCGTGAGCCGATCGGCGTGGTCGGCCTGGTGCTGCCGTGGAACTTCCCGCTGCTGATGCTGGCGTGGAAGATCGGCCCGGCGCTGGCGGCAGGCTGCTCCGTGGTGGTGAAGCCGGCGGCGGAAACCACCCTGACCGCGCTGCGCGTTGCGGAACTGGCGATGGAAGCCGGCCTGCCCCGCGGTGTGCTGAACATCGTGCCCGGCGGCGGTGCTGAGGTGGGCGAGCCGATCGGCCGCCACATGGATATCGACATGGTCTCCTTCACCGGCTCCACCGTGACCGGCAAGCGCTTCCTCACCTATTCGGCGGAAAGCAATGCCAAGGAAGTGGTGCTGGAGATGGGCGGCAAGAACCCCGCCATCGTGATGGACGACGCCGAGAACCTGGACCGAGTGGCCGCCCACGTGGTGAACGGCGCCTTCTGGAACATGGGCGAGAACTGCTCTGCCTCCTCCCGCCTGATCGTGCACAAGGACATCAAGGCAGAGCTGCTGGAGCGCATCGCCCATCACGCCAAGGCGTGGAACGTGGGCGATCCGCTGGACCCGGAAACCCGGATGGGCGCGCTGGTGTCCCGGGCGCATTTCGACAAGGTTTGCGGCTATCTGGAGCAGGCCGACAACGTGGTGCTGGGCGGCAAGGCGCATGACGGCGCATTTGTCGAGGCCACGGTCGTCGAGGTGCCGGGCAATGACGCGGTGCTGGCGCGCGAGGAGATTTTTGGCCCGGTGCTGTCGGTGATCGAGGTTTCCGGCTTTGACGAGGCCATCCGGATCGCCAATGACACGCAATACGGCCTCTGCGCCTCGATCTTCACCGCCAACGCCAAGCGCGCGATCCGTGGTGCCCGCGCCATCCGCGCAGGCACGGTGACGGTCAACAGCTTTGGCGAGGGCGACATCACCACGCCGTTTGGCGGCTTCAAGCAGTCGGGCTTTGGCGGCCGCGACAACTCTGTCCATGCCCATGACCAGTACACCCAGCTGAAAACCATCTGGATAGATCTGGCCGACGACGCAGACGAGGCCGTGGATTGACCGCCTACACCGCCAAACGTCTGCCCAGGCAGACCGGCGCGGCGGGATGGAATGCCATCCTGCCGCCGCAGGCACCCCTGCCGGTGCTGGAGCAGGACCTGAGTGCCGATGTAACCATCATCGGCGGCGGGTTTGCGGGCCTCTCCGCCGCCCGCCGCCTGCACCAGCTGGACCCCTCGCTGAAGGTGGCGGTGCTGGAAGCCGGCCGCTTTGCCGAAAGCTCCGCCGGGCGCAATTCCGGTTTCATGATCGACCTGCCGCATGATTTGTCATCTGACAATTACGCGGGAACGGGGCTGGACGCGGACAAGGCTGCCATCGCCATGAACCGCAAGGCCATCGCGTTTGCCAAAGACGTGGCCGAAGACTGCGCCCTGCCGCAGGAGATGTTTGATCCCGCCGGCAAGATCAACGCCGCCGCCACCAAGGCCGGCGACAAGCACAACCGCGACTTCGCCGCCCATCTGGAACGGCTGGGCGAGCCGCATCAGCTGCTGAGCCAGCAGGAGATGCGGGAACGAACCGGCAGCCCGCATTACACTTCCGGTCTTTACGCGCCGGGCACGGTGATGATCCAGCCCGCGGCCTATGTCAGGGCATTGTCCAGCCATCTGGCCGGGCAGGTCAGCGTGTTCGAAAACTCCCCCGCCACCGGGTTTGAGAAACAGGGCAACGGCTGGCTGGTCAAAACCCCGAAAGGGCGTATCTCCACCGGCGCGGTCATCCTGGCCAACAACGGCCACCTGGAAAGCTTCGGCTTCTACCAGCGGCGCCTGATGCACATCTGCCTCTATGCCTCGATGACCGAACGGCTGACGCCGGAACAGATCGGGCGGCTGGGCGGTGAACCCCGCTGGTCGGTCACGCCGGCGGATCCGATGGGCACCTCGGTGCGGCGGATTTCCGGGTCTTACGGCGACCGGATCCTGATCCGCACCTGTTCCAGCTTCCACCCCACCATCGAGACCAGCGACATGCGCCTGCGCAACGCGGGCTGGGTGCATGACCGCAAGTTCAAGGAGCGGTTCCCGCATCTGGAAGACGTGCGGATGGAGCACCGCTGGGCCGGTATGCTCTGCCTCAGCCGTAATGGCTCGGCGGCCTTTGGAGAGCTGGACCAGGGCGTCTATTCCGCGTGCTGCCAGAACGGCCTGGGGATTGCGCGCGGCACCTTGCAAGGCATGGGCATCGCCGAGTTGCTGGTGCAAGGCGGGTCCAACATAGCCAGCCACTTCCTGGCCCAGCCGATGCCGCCAAAGCTGCCGCCGGAACCCTTTGCCTCGATTGGCGCCAATACCTACCTGGCGTGGAAGGAATGGCGGTCTGGCAAGGAGTAGCGGGGGGGGCATCCTGCCGGATGCCCCCGGCGGGATCAGCTCGCCAGCACGTTCCGGAAAAGCCAGGGATCGCTTTCGTCGATGTCCTCGGGGAACTGCACCCAGCGGTCCTGCAGCGGCGTCCAATCGGTATAATGCGCCTCGACCGGGCCAAGATAGGGCCGCTGCACCTCAAGACAGCGGGCATGGTCCATCTCGTCCGTCTCTACGATCCCGGCCTCGGGATTTTCCAAGGCCCAGACCATGCCGGCCAGCACCGCCGAGGTGACCTGCAGCCCGGTCGCATTCTGATACGGCGCAAGGTCGCGGGCCTCCTCGTTCGACAGGCGGGAACCAAACCACAGCGCATTCTTTTCATGGCCATAGAGCAGCACGCCCAGCTCATCGATGCCTTCGATGATCTCATCCTCGGTCAGGATATGGTGCCGCTCCTGCTGCTGGCCCGAGCCGAACAGCTCATGCAGGCTCAGCACCGCGTCGTCGCAGGGGTGATAGGCATAGTGGCAGGTCGGTCGGTACTCGGGATCGGCGCCAGCGCCCACGGTGTAGTAGTCGGCGATCGAGATCGCCTCGTTATGGGTGACCAGGAAGCCGAACTGCGGCCCTGGCGTCGGGCACCAGGTATGCACCCGGGTGATCGCGCCCGGCCGCTCCAGCCAGATCGCGGCCTGGCAGCCGGTGTCCTGCCGGTGGCCGTTCTCGGGGAACCAGGTCTCGTGCGTGCCCCACCCCAGCTCGGCGGGCTGGAACCCTTCGGCGATGAAGCCCTCGACCGACCAGGTGTTGACGAAGGTGCCGCGGGCGCGCGGCACCCGGCGGGCCTGGGTATCCCGTTCGGCGATATGAACGCCCTTGACGCCAAGCGACTGCATCAGCCGCGCCCATTCCTCGCGGCTGGCAGGTGTCTCAACGTCGCGGCCCGTATCGCGGGCAAGCGTCAGCAGCGCTTCCTTAACGAACCAGCTGACCATGCCGGGATTGGCACCGCAGCAGCTGACAGCCGTCGTGCCGCCGGGATTGCGCGCCTTTTCATCCCTGACGGCCTGCCGCAGCGCGTAATTGGTGCGGGCGGCGTTGTCCGTGGTGCCGAAGTAGTATCCCGCCCAAGGCTCAACCACCGTATCGATGTAGAGCACGCCGAGCTCACGCAGATAGGTCATGATTTCAAGTGAGGACGTGTCCACCGACAGGTTGACGCAGAACCCCTTGCCCTCACTGAAAAGCCCGCCCAGGACATCCTTGTAGTTTTCCGGCGTCAGCGAGACCTGAAGGTGGTTGATCTTGTGCTGGCGCAGAAAATTCGCCTTGGCGGCATCGGGCTCGATGACCGTGAGCTTTGACGCGTCGAATTCAAAATGGCGTTCGATCAGGGGCAGCGTGCCCTTGCCGATCGACCCGAAGCCTATGATGACGATGGGGCCGTCGATCCGGCCGTAAATGGGATAGTCTTGTGCCATAGGCTTCTCCTTGCAGATTCGTGCGTTCCGGCCAGTATGGGCCAGCTGGTGGGAATCCGGGTGCGAATAATGCGCTCAGTGCCCGTATGCAGCTTTTCGTCCGCCGCCGGAAGTATCGGCAGCCCGCCCAATAATTGGGCACAACCGGGCGATGGGCCGGCCGCACGACTTGGCAGGCCTTTACAGATTGCCCACCCCAAGCCGATGTTTTGGCGCATGTCCGATCCCCTGTCCATCATCGTCGTCGAAAGCGACCGCGACCGCGCGTTCATGATTGTGGACGGCCTGCGTGAGGCCGGGGAGTTCGATATTCAGGTGATTTCAGAGCCATCCGGCCTTGCCCGCCAGATCCAGATGCGGGACCCGGACGTTGTCCTCATCGACATCGCAGACCCTTCGCGCGATGTGCTGGAAGAGCTTACGCTGGCCTCCGGCCCCAAGGAACGCCCCGTGGCAATGTTTGTCGACCGCAGCGCCGAAGGGCTGTCTGCAGCTGCCGTGGAAGCCGGCGTCTCCGCCTATGTGGTCGACGGGCTGCAGCCGGCCCGGCTGAAACCGGTTCTGGACGCCGCCATCGCGCGGTTCCGGCTGTTCCAGAGGATGCGCACAGAGCTGGCCGAGGCCAAGCGGGCGCTGGAGGAGCGCAAGGTGATCGATCGCGCCAAGGGCATGATCATGAAGGCCCGGGGCATCGAAGAGGATGCGGCCTATGCGCTGTTGCGCAAGGCCGCGATGGACCAGAACAAACGCGTCGCAGAGGTGGCGCAGGCGCTGGTAACGGCGGCGGGGTTGCTGGCATGAGCTTGGCCAGGATCCCTGCCGGCTATGTCCCGCTGACGGATGCCGCGCCGCTGATTGCCGCACAAGAGATGGGGTTTGCCGCGGAAGAGCGGCTGACGCTGGATCTGCACCGCGCACCGTCCTGGTCGTCGCTGCGGGACATGCTGGCCTTTGGCCAGGTGGATGCCGCCCAGATGCTGGCGCCGGTACCGGTGGCGGCGGCCCTGGGCCTGGGCGGGGCCAGCGCGCAGTTTTCCGTCCTCTCCGTGCTGTCCGTCAATGGCACCGTTATCGGCGTCAGCAGCAGGCTGGCCAGCAAAATGGCCGCTGCGGGCTACAGCTTCTCCTTCGGCGATGCAGTTGCCGCCGGGCGGGCTTTGGCTGCCGCCTCCGGCGGGGAGCTGCGGATCGGCGTGCCGTTTCCCTTCTCCATGCATGCCGAGCTGCTGGCCTATTGGCTGGATGGGCTGGGGCTGGACCCATCGCAGGACATCGGCATCCGCACGGTGCCGCCGCCGCTGATGGCTGACGCAATCCGGCGCGGCGGTATCGATGCCTTCTGCGTCGGTGAGCCTTGGGGGTCCATCGCTGTCGAACAGGGCGCAGGCGCACTGCTGCTGCCTGGCCGGGCCATCTGGTCCTTTGCGCCGGAAAAGGTGCTGGCCGTCCGCAGCAACTGGGCCGAAACGGAACCCAGCCTGTCCGGCCGACTGATCCGGGCGCTGTGGCGCGCGGGGCGCTGGCTGGCCGACCCCTCCTCCCGCAGTCTGGCGGCCGAAATCCTGTCTTCCCGCGAGTACCTCGACCTGCCCGCCGAGATCATCGAGCGCGGTTTGCTGGGCAAGTTCACTGTCACCGCTCAGGGGCTGCAGCGCGAAGCGCCGGGGTTTGTCGGCTTTCATGACGGCGCCGCCGGCTTCCCCTGGCGCAGTCAGGCCCAGTGGATCGCCCTGCAGCTGGCAAAACGGAACGGCCTCGATCCGCAGGCAGCTCTGGAAAAGGCAGAGCATGTCTTCAGAAGCGATCTGTACCGCAAAGCTCTGAGCGGAACCGGCGCGGAGCTGCCGGGTGCATCGTCCAAACTGGAAGGTGCGCTGGACGCCGGAACGCTGGCCGCCGGAGAATCGGAGCCGGTTGCCTTGCTGCCGAACCGGTTTTTCGATGGCCGCGTTTTTGATCCCCTGGCCGCCGGCTGATGAAAAATCAGGCAATCTGCTGAATAG
Source organism: Leisingera coralii (assembly GCF_049056525.1). Taxonomy (NCBI): domain Bacteria; kingdom Pseudomonadati; phylum Pseudomonadota; class Alphaproteobacteria; order Rhodobacterales; family Roseobacteraceae; genus Leisingera; species Leisingera coralii. Next base: position 84,608 of record NZ_JBHUPT010000030.1, read on the forward strand.
AAATGCTGCAATGCAGAATTTCTCGCTGCACCAGCAAAGAAACCTTTGGCGCCGGGCCGATCATCCCGCACACTGAACCCAGACAGGCAATGGCGCCTGACAAAAGTTTATCCCGAAGACCGGGTTTCACTGAGCAAAGCCGCTCGACCCACCGCCACTCCTCCCGGCGGTGCGTGTCAGCGGCTTTTTTTCTGTCCGGGCGTCTGCCCTGGACGCAGCAAACCAAAGGAAACCGACCCGATGAAGACCCTGATCCTTGCCCTCGCAGGCTCCACCGCCCTGACTGCCCCCGCACTGGCTGACATGCTGGACCTGGAAAAGGACGTGCTGACCTTCGGCTTCATCAAGCTGACTGACATGGCGCCGCTGGCGGTCGCCTATGAGCAGGGGTTCTTCGATGACGAAGGGCTGTTTGTCACGCTGGAAGCGCAGGCCAATTGGAAGGTGCTGCTGGACGGGGTGATCGACGGCACCCTGGACGGCGCCCATATGCTGGCGGGACAGCCGCTGGCCGCCACCATCGGCTATGGCACCGAGGCGCATATCGTCACCCCCTTCTCAATGGACCTGAACGGCAACGGCATCACCGTCTCCAACGAGGTCTGGGAGATGATGAAGCCGAGCCTGCCCACGGACGCGGATGGCAAGGTTTCGCACCCGATTTCGGCCTCTTACCTGAAACCGGTGATCGAGGACTTCAACGCCAGGGGCAAGCCGTTCAACATGGGCATGGTGTTCCCGGTCTCCACCCACAATTACGAGCTGCGCTACTGGCTGGCCGCCGGCGGCATCAACCCCGGCTACTACAGCCCCGAGAACGTGACCGGCCAGATCGCCGCCGAAGCCTTCCTGTCGGTAACCCCGCCGCCGCAGATGCCCGCCACGCTGGAGGCCGGCACGATCTCCGGCTACTGCGTGGGCGAGCCCTGGAACCAGCAGGCGGTGTTCAAGGGCATCGGCGTGCCGGTGATCACCGACTACGAGCTGTGGAAGAACAACCCGGAAAAGGTCTTTGGCATCACCGCGGAATTTGCCGAGGAGAATCCGAACACCACGCTGGCGGTGGTCAAAGCGCTGATCCGCGCCGCCATGTGGCTGGATGAAAACGAGAACGCCAACCGACCCGCAGCGGTGGAGATCCTCAGCCGCCCCGAATATGTCGGCGCCGATTATGACGTGATCGCCAATTCGATGACCGGCACCTTCGAATATGAAAAGGGCGACACCCGCGCGGTGCCGGACTTCAACGTGTTCTTCCGTTACAACGCAACCTATCCGTTCTATTCCGACGCGGTCTGGTACCTGACCCAGATGCGCCGCTGGGGCCAGATCGCCGAACCCAAGCCCGACAGCTGGTTCGATGAGGTCGCCCGCTCTGTCTACAAGCCGGAGATCTACCTGGAAGCGGCCCGGCTGCTGGTCGCGGACGGCCTCGCCGATGAGGCGGATTTCCCCTGGGACAGCGACGGCTACAAGGCCCCGACCCCGCCGGAGGATGTGATTGACGGCATCCCCTATGACGGCCGCCAGCCGAACGCCTACCTCGACAGCCTGCCGATCGGCCTCAAGGGCAGCCAGACCGTCGTCGGCAATGCCGTCCAGGGCTGAGCCCGGACGGGAGGGCGGGCGGGGCGAGGCTCCGGCAGGAGCGAGCGCCGTTCCCCTCCCCCGCATCAGCCGATCCAGCAAAACGCCAAGGTGAAAGTTTCCCCATGACAACCGTTGACCCCGCATCGCTCAGCACCGAGGCCCGCCGGGCCCGGCTTTTCAACCGCATCAGCAAGGCCGACGCCTGGTTCCAGGTTCTCGGCCTCGCCTGGATCACCCCCATCCTGAAAGCCGCGGCGGGCGACAACCCGCGCGCCCAGCTGAAGGAAATCTGGCGCCTGCTGGCCGTGCCGCTGCTGGCCATCCTCGGGTTCCTGCTGCTGTGGGGCACGCTGGCCCCGCGGGTGCAGACCTCGCTCGGCGCCATCCCCGGCCCCGCCCAGGTCTGGGCGGAAGCCGTCAATCTGCACCAGGACGCGCGGCAGAAGGCGGTCAAGGAAGCCGCCTTTTACAAGCGGGTGGAGCAGCGCAACGAGCGGCTGATTGCCCAGGGCAAGGCGGATCAGGTCAAGGACATCCCCTACACCGGCGCGCCCAGCTATTACGATCAGATCTGGACCTCGATCCAGACCGTGTTCTTCGGCTTTTTGATCGCAGCGATTGTGGCCATCCCGCTGGGCATTCTCGGCGGGCTGTCACCGCTCGCCAATGCGGCAATCAACCCGCTGGTGCAGATCTTCAAGCCGGTGTCGCCGCTGGCGTGGCTGCCGATCGTGACCATGGTGGTCTCGGCGCTTTATGCCAGCAATGACGGGCTGTTCGCGAAATCCTTCCTGGTGTCGGCCATCACCGTGACCCTGTGCTCGCTGTGGCCGACGCTGATCAACACGGCGCTTGGGGTCGCCTCCATCGACAAGGACCTGGTGAATGTCTCCAAGGTCCTGAAGATGAGCACCCGCGCCAAGATCACCAAGCTGGTGCTGCCCTCGGCGCTGCCGCTGATCTTCACCGGGCTGCGGCTGTCGCTGGGGGTCGGCTGGATGGTGCTGATCGCCGCCGAAATGCTGGCCCAGAACCCCGGCCTTGGCAAATTCGTCTGGGACGAGTTCCAGAACGGCTCCAGCCAGTCGCTGGCCCGCATCATCGTCGCGGTGCTGACCATCGGCATCATCGGCTTCCTGCTGGACCGGGTGATGTACGCGCTGCAGTCGCTGTTTACCTTCTCGAACAACCGGTGACCCGTCATGAGCATTCTTGAATTCACCAATGTCTGCAAAAGCTTCGGCGAAGGCGCAAACCGCACCGGCGTGCTGAAGAACATCAGCCTCAGCGTTCAGGAGGGCGAGTTCCTGGTGCTGCTGGGCTTCTCCGGTACCGGCAAGACAACGCTGATCAACCTGATGGCCGGGCTGGAGACGCCCTCATCCGGCAGCGTCACCTTCAAGGGCCGCCAGATCACCGGCCCCGGCCCCGAACGCGGTGTGATCTTCCAGAACTATTCCCTGATGCCCTGGCTGACGGTGGCGGGCAACGTGGGGCTGGCGGTGGAGTCGCTCTTTCCCGGCCTGGCGGCTGGCGAAAAGCAGGCCAAGGCAGAGCATTACATCCGGATGGTCGGCCTTTCCCACGCCGCCAGCCGCCGCCCGGCCGAGCTGTCGGGGGGCATGCGCCAGCGGGTCAATGTGGCGCGTGCGCTGGCGATGGACCCGGAGGTCCTGCTGCTGGATGAGCCGCTGTCGGCGCTGGATGCGCTGACCCGCGCCAATCTGGCCGATGAGATCGAAGCGATCTGGGAGGCGGACAAGAAGACCTGCGTGCTGATCACCAACGACGTGGACGAGGCGATCCTGCTGGCCGACCGCATCATTGCGCTGAACCCGGACGGCACCTTGGGAGAGGAGTTCAAGGTCACCCTGCCCCGCCCGCGCGACCGCAGTGCCATGAACCACGACGGAACCTTCAAGGCGCTGCGCGCCGGGATCACCGGCTACCTGATGGACGCGGGCATCAAGGGCAAGACCGGCGGTGACAGGGTGCTGCCGGATGTGACCCCGATCCACAAACTGCCGGCCGCCGTCGCCGAGGCCGGCAAGTCGATGGTCGACGAACGCTACCTGGACTTTTCCCAGCTTCACAAGATCTACCCGACGCCCAAGGGGCCGCTGACCGTGGTCGAGGATTTCAGCCTCAAGATCAACAAGGGCGAGTTCATCTCGCTGATCGGCCATTCGGGCTGCGGCAAGTCCACGGTGCTAACCATGGCCGCTGGGCTCAATCCGATCTCCAAGGGGGCAATCAAGCTGGACCGCCGCCATGTGGAGGGCGCCGACCCGGAACGCGCCGTGGTGTTTCAGTCGCCCAACCTGTTCCCCTGGCTGACCGCGCGGGAGAACTGTGCCATCGGGGTCGACAAGGTTTATCCCAAGGCGTCCCAGGCGGAGCGGCAGGACGTGGTGGAATACTACCTCGAACGCGTCGGCCTGGCGGACGCGATGGACAAGCCCGCAAACGCCATGTCGAACGGCATGCAGCAGCGGGTCGGCATTGCCCGCGCCTTTGCCCTGTCGCCCAAGCTCCTGCTCTTGGATGAACCCTTCGGCATGCTCGACAGCCTGACCCGCTGGGAACTGCAGGAGGTTCTGATGGAGGTCTGGAGCCGCACTAAGGTGACCGCGATCTGCGTCACGCATGATGTGGACGAGGCGATCCTGCTGGCCGACCGGGTGGTGATGATGACCAACGGGCCCCAGGCCACCATTGGCAAGATCACCGAAGTAGACCTGCCCCGCCCCCGCACCCGCAAGGCGCTCTTGGAGCACCCGGATTACTACACCTACCGGCAGGAGGTGCTCGATTTCCTCGAGGAATACGAACACGGGGCCAAGCCGAAGGCGAAAGCAGCCGCAAACCAGATTGCAGCGGAGTAAGACCATGACCCAGAAACTCGTCATCATCGGGGCCGGCATGGCCTCTGGCCGGGTGATCGAGCATCTGCTCGACGCGGACCCAAGCGCCTACGACATCACCCTTTTCAACGCCGAGCCGCGCGGCAATTACAACCGCATCATGCTGAGCCCGGTGCTGTCGGGCGAGAAGTCTTACGAGGAAATCGTCACCCATTCGGATGACTGGTACGCAGAGCACGGCATCACATGCCGGTTCGGCGAGCATGTGGTGAGGATCGACCCCGAAATGAAGGTGGTCGAGGGTGAGAACGGCCATGTGCCTTATGACAAGCTGGTGATCGCCACCGGCTCCGCCCCCTTTATCATCCCGGTGCCGGGCCACGATCTGCCCGGCGTGATTTCCTACCGCGACCTCGACGACACCAATGCGATGATCGACGCCGCCGTAAAGGGCGGCAAGGCGGTGGTGATCGGCGGCGGGCTGCTGGGGCTGGAAGCGGCCGCGGGCCTCAAGGAACGCGGCATGGACGTGACCGTGCTGCACCTGATGGGCCATCTGATGGAACGCCAGCTGGATGAGGCCGCGGGGTATCTCTTGCGCAAGGATCTGGAGGCGCGCGGCATCACCGTGAAAACCCAGGCCTCGACCAAGGCGATCCTGGGCGAGGACCGCGCCCGGGCGGTGCTGTTGGAAAGCGGCGAGACGCTGGGGGCCGATCTGGTGGTGATGGCGGTGGGCATCCGCCCGGAAACCCGCCTTGCCACCGACGCGCATCTGGACGTGGCCCGCGGGATCGAAGTGAACGCGCAGATGCAGACCTCGGACCCGGATATCTACGCGGTGGGCGAATGCGTGGAGTTCGACGGCCATCTCTTCGGCCTCGTCGCGCCGCTCTATGACCAGGCCAAGGTGCTGGCGGACAGCCTGCTGGGCCAGCCGAATGCCTTTGTGGTCAAGGAGCTGGCCACCAAGCTCAAGGTCACCGGCTGCGACCTGTTCAGCGCCGGGGATTTTGCCGAGGGCGAGACCCGCGAGGATATCGTGTTCCGCGACCCGGCCCGCGGCATCTACAAGCGGCTGGTGATCGAGGACGACCGGCTGATCGGTGCCGTCATGTATGGCGATACTGCCGATGGCAGCTGGTTCTTCGGCCTGATCAAGGACGGCACGGATATCGAGGACATGCGCGATACGCTGATCTTCGGACCGGCCTTCCAGGGGGGCGCCTCCGCGGACCCTCTGTCAGCCGTTGCAGCCTTGCCGCCTGAGGCGGAGATTTGCGGCTGCAACGGCGTTTGCAAGGGACAGATCACCCGCGCCATCGAAGGCGGCGCAACGGACCTCGGCGCGATCCGCGCCACGACCAAGGCCAGCGCCTCCTGCGGCACCTGCACCGGGCTGGTCGAACAGCTCCTGTCGGTGACACTGGGCGACGGCTACGCCGCCCCGCAGGCCCAGCCCATCTGCGGCTGCACCTCCCACACCCACGAGGACGTCCGCCGCCTGATCAAGTCGCAGGAGCTGAAAAGCCAGGCCGCGGTCTGGCAGGAACTGGGCTGGACCACCCCCAACGGCTGCCATGTCTGCCGCCCGGCGGTGAACTACTACCTCCTGGCGGACTGGCCGCTGGAATACCGGGACGACCCGCAAAGCCGTTTCGTGAACGAGCGCAAGCACGCCAACATCCAGAAGGACGGCACCTTCTCCGTAGTTCCGCGGATGTGGGGCGGCATCACCACACCCGACGAGTTGCGCGCCATCGCCGATGCCGCCGACAAATACGATGTGCCCACGGTCAAGGTGACCGGCGGCCAGCGCATCGACCTTTTGGGCGTTCGGGGCGAAGACCTGCCTGCGATGTGGGCGGATTTGAACCGGGCCGGGCTGGTGTCGGGCCATGCCTATTCCAAAGGGCTGCGCACGGTGAAGACCTGCGTTGGCACCGATCACTGCCGTTTCGGCACCCAGGACTCGACCGGGCTGGGCATCAAGCTGGAGAAACACCTGTGGGGGTCCTGGACGCCGCACAAGCTGAAGCTGGCGGTCTCCGGCTGCCCGCGCAACTGCGCCGAGGCGACCTGCAAGGACATCGGCGTGGTCTGCGTCGACAGCGGCTACGAGATCCACGTCGGCGGCGCCGCGGGCATGGAGATCAAGGGCACCGAGCTGCTGTGCAAGGTGGCAACCGAAGAAGAGGCGATCGAGGTGATCTCCGCCATGACCCAGATCTACCGCGAGAACGCCAAGTACCTGGACCGGATCTACAAGTGGCTGGCCAAGGTGGGGCTCGACTGGGTCAAGGAACAAATCGTCGACGACGCGGACAACCGCAAGGCGCTCGCCGCCCGGTTCGAGCTCTCGCAATCCGTCTACCGCAAGGACCCCTGGGCCGAACACGCGCAGGACAGCACCACGCGGGCGCAATACGCGCCGCTTGCCAATCTCACACTGGAGGCTGCCGAATGAGCTGGATCGACATTGGCCATATCGACGACATCCCGCTGCATGGCGCGCGGGTGGTGAAAACGCCCGTGGGCTGCGTCGGACTGTTCCGCACCGGCCCGGCGGAGGTCTTTGCCGCCTCCGACCGCTGCCCTCACAAGGGCGGGCCGCTCTCCGAAGGCATCGTGCACGGGCAAAGCGTCACCTGCCCGCTGCACAACTGGGTGTTCGATCTGAACACCGGCGAAGCGCAGGGCGCCGACGCGGGCCGGATCGAGACCTATCCGCTGCGCGTGGAGGCAGGCCGCCTGCTGATCGACGGCGCCGCCGTCGGCAAGCGGAGCGCGGCGTGATGGCGGGCGGAACTCCGGCGGAGGTGCGCTCCACCTGCCCCTATTGCGGCACCGGCTGCGGCGTGCTGCTGCGCCGGGATGGCGCGGGCGGGCTGGAGGTGCGCGGCGACCCGGAGCATCCGGCCAACCGCGGAAGGCTGTGCTCCAAGGGGCTGGCGCTGGGGGAGACCGTGGGCCTGGAGGGCCGCCTGCTGGCGCCGCAGGTGCAGGGCCGCGAAAGTGATTGGGACAGCGCGCTGGACCTGGTGGCAGCCAAGTTCCGGCAGGCCGTGGACCAGCACGGCCCGGACAGCGTGGGGTTCTACCTGTCGGGGCAGATGCTGACCGAGGACTATTACGTCGCCAACAAGCTGATGAAGGGCTTTCTCGGCTCCGCCAATATCGACACCAACTCGCGCCTCTGCATGGCCTCCACCGTGGCCGGTCACAAGCGCGCCTTCGGCACCGACACGGTGCCCGGCACCTATGAGGATCTCGACGACGCCGATCTGATCGTTCTCGTGGGCTCCAACCTCGCCTGGTGCCACCCGGTTCTGTACCAGCGCATCCTGGCAGCGCGCGAGGCGCGCGGCACAAGGCTGGTGGTGATCGACCCCCGCCGCACCGCCAGCTGCGATCAGGCGGACATGCATCTGAAACTGCGGGCGGGCAGCGATGTGGCGCTGTTCAACCGCCTGCTGGCAACGCTCTACGAGGGCGGCGCGCTGGATGCGGAGTATTTGCGGCATGTGGAGGGACTGGGCGCGGCGCTGGAAGCCGCTTTTGCCTCTGATGCCGCGGTGACCGGGTTGTCTGAAAGCGAAATAGCAGCTTTCTGTGATCTGTGGATGCGCACCGAAAAGGTGGTGACCGTCTTCAGCCAGGGCGTGAACCAGTCCACCTCCGGCGCGGACAAGGTGAACGCCATCCTGAATTGCCATCTGGCCGCCGGCCGGATCGGCAAGCCCGGCTGCGGGCCGTTTTCGGTGACCGGCCAGCCTAACGCCATGGGCGGGCGCGAGGTTGGCGGGCTGGCCAATATGCTGGCCTGCCATATGGATCTGGAAAACCCCGGACACAGGGCTGCGGTGCAGGACTTCTGGGGCGCCCCCGCGATGCCCGAACGCGCGGGCCTGAAAGCGGTCGATCTGTTCCGCGCCGCGGGCGACGGGCGGCTCAAGGCGCTGTGGATCATCCACACCAACCCCGCCGTGACCATGCCGGAAGCCGATGCTGTACGCGCCGCGATCAAAGCCTGCGACTTCACCGTGGTGAGCGACATTACCGCCGCGACCGACACAGCGCGGCTGGCGGATGTGCTGCTGCCCGCCGCCGCCTGGGCGGAAAAAGACGGCACCGTCACCAATTCGGACCGCACCATCAGCCGCCAGCGCGCCGTCTTGCCGCCGCCCGGCCAGGCCCGCCCGGACTGGGAGATTCTGGCCGATGCGGCCAGGCGCATGGGCTGGGGCAAAGCCTTTGACTTTCAAACACCGGCGCAGATCTTCCGGGAGCATGCAGAGCTTTCGGGGATCGCGGGCCGTTTCGGACTGGATTTCGACATTTCCGGCCTCAGCCGCATGTCCAGCGCAGAATACGGCGCGCTGGAGCCGGTCCGCTGGCCAGTCAGCCGCAGCCGCCAGGGCGGGCGCTTCTTTGCAGACGGAAAGTTCTATCACCAGGATGGCAAGGCCCGGATGCTGCCCATCCGCAGCCAGCCGCCTGCAGCTGCCCCCGGCGGCGATTTTCCGTTCCGCCTGAACACGGGGCGCATCCGGGATCAATGGCACACCATGACCCGCACCGCACAGTCCCCGCGCCTGTCGGGGCATCTTGCCGAGCCATTCGCCGACATTCACCCGGAGGACGCCCGCAAATTGGGAGTCCAGCCCGCGGATCTGCTGCGCCTGCGCAGCCTGCACGGGCAGGCGATCCTGCGGGCGCGGATCACAACGGATGTCCAGCCCGGCGACCTGTTCGTGCCGATGCACTGGACCGGGGAAACCGCGCCTTCGGCGCGCGTCGGGTCTTTGGTTGCCGCGGTGACCGACCCGGTGTCCGGCCAGCCCGAAAGCAAGGCGTCGGTGGTGGCGGCGGAACGGCTGCAAGCGGCCTGGTACGGTTTTGCCGTGTCCTGCCGCCCCATGAAACCCGAAACGGACTACTGGGCCCTGGCGCGGACAGATACCGGGTACCGCGCGGAACTGGCCGGCCTGGCGCCGCTCCGAGATCCGGAGGCGGCGGCGCGCAAGATGTTCGCCTTGCCGGAGGCCGAAATCCAGATGATGACCGACAGCCGCAGGGGAATTGCCCGTCTGGCCCTGCATCAAAACGGCAGGCTGATGGCGGCGCTGTTCATCGCGCCGGAGCCGGTGGCTGTCCGGCGAAGCTACCTGGCCGGGTTGCCTGGCACCGGCACGGCCGGGGTGCTGACCGGACAGCCGCCGGAAGACCTGCCGGATCCCGGCCCGGTTGTCTGCGCCTGTTTCAATGTCGGTGCAAACACGATCCTGCGCGCCGTCGAAACAGGCGGCCTGGTCAGTGTTGCTGATGTCGGCGCTGCGCTGCAGGCGGGCACCAGCTGCGGCTCCTGCCGTTCCGACATCGCCGGGCTGCTGGCCCGCCCCCGCTTTAAACAGGCCGCAGAATAGAGAGCTTGCGCATGACACATCTTCCGCAGCCGCAGACACCCCGCGGCACGCTCGCGCTGGTCGGGGCCGGCCCCGGCGCCAGCGACCTCCTGACGCTGCGGGCGGTTCGCAGGCTGCAGCAGGCTGACACGGTGTTTTATGACCGGCTGGTCGATCCCGACGTTCTGGAGCTCACCTCCCCCGCGGCCAGGCGTGTTTTTGTCGGCAAACACGTCGGAGCGCATGCCTGGCCGCAGGAAAAGATCAACAGGGTCATGGTTGCGGAAGTGCTGAAGGGCCGCCGCGTTGTCCGCCTCAAGTCGGGCGATCCGGGTATTTTCGGCCGTGCGGGTGAGGAATTGGCAGCTGCGCGCGCCGCCGGGATAGACGCGGAAATTGTGCCCGGCATCACCGCCGCCTGTGCCGCCGCCGCCCAGACAGGCATCCCGCTGACCGAACGCGGCGTTTCCGACACGCTTGTGCTGACGACCGCGCAATGCAAGGCGGGCGACCCGCTGCCCGATTGCGCCCGGCATGCGAAGCCGGGAACCACGATTGTCTTTTACATGTCCGCCGGACAGGCATCGCGGGTACGCGGCGCGCTGCTCCGCCTCGGTATGGCGCCGCTCACTCAGGTGATCATTGCTGTTGATGTCTCCAAGCCGGGCGCGCGGACAGTTCATTGCGACATCGGAACGATACCGGATGCGATAAGCCGGCACGCAATAACCGGCTGCGCAACAATCATAATCACCTGGCCCAAGACCAGCTTGGAACAGACAAAGACCGCTATGAAAGTTGGCCAGATGGCGCTGTAGAGAACAAGGGTCCGGCGCGCCTGATGCCGGGGTCAGTTCAACCGCCCCTTGCGGAGCTCGATGAGGCCGCGCAGCGCTCTCAAAAAGACCCCGCGGTCACGATAGCCGACTTGCGAAAGCATTGAAATCACCTCGCGCTGGTCCCGCCGCAGGCTATCGTAAAAATCAGAAGTTTCCGGCGAAACCATGTGGGCCCGTGATACCAGCAGGGCGAGCGATCTCTGGTCCATTCCTTCGGTCAGATCGGACCAAAAGCCGAGGCTCCTGCCAGAAGCCTCGCAGGCCTTTCTGAGAAGCTCACGTTCGCCTTCGGACAAGTCCCGGTTACTTCCTCCGCCCCCGGCGTGATAAATATCTTTGTTTGTCCGCTCCAATGGAAACTCGCCTATCAATAAACTATGCACACGCATTGATTGTTGATGCTTAGGCTGATAGGTGTCAACTACTTGTTTAATAATTCACATGTGTAAACTTTTGAGGCGAGGATGATAGCTGACCGCATTGATGCTGCCTGCAAGATCGCTGGGGTGAGATTGAAAACGGCCTGCACAATGTCGGGAGTCAATTACGGCACCCTCAGAAGCCAGATGAGAAATAACCGCGAAATCCCCGCGTCCTCCTTGGCGCTTCTTTCCGCCGGCCTGCGCATTCCCATCCAGTTCTTCTTTGACCTGCCCGGTGAAGACCACGCCTCCGTCACCAGGCTCAACCGCTGGCGGGCGGCTGAGGTCGCCAATACGGAACATGCCGCGTGCTCGAGGGCAGGGTTCAACGTGACAACGGACCACATTCTGGATTGGTACCACCAGGAGGGCGGGCAGCTGAACAACTGGGAGTGGTTCGAGGACCAGGTTGATATCTACGAACCTCTCGAACCCACGGACCGGATCATGCACCCGATCCAGATCGGGAAACGCAGCACCGCGGCAGAGCGGCTGATGCTTGCCGGAAGCCGCGATTTCTACCGCATCGTCGGATCCTTCGAAGAGAAGGTTATCGAACGCGCAATGCACTCGCACCGGATGCTCAGCGAGGTTCCGTACATTGTGACGGACGAAGAACTCGACGTGATCATCAAGGGGCTGCGGGTGCGGGGCGGCTACCGCAAGGTGACGATGCGGGTGACCGGCCCCCAAGAGGAGCCGGTCACTGCGGTTTTCTCAAAGCTGACCTGGCTCGACACTGCTGATGATGTGCGAGAAGTGGACTGCGTTGAGGCCTAGGATCATCTGATCGTTTGCCAGGCCTTCCGGGACCGGATCCGCCCAGGAAATCGCATTCCGGTACTTGCCGTTAAAGCCGTAATCGTCAGCCAGGCGGCGGTGCTTGTAGGCAATGATCGTGTACATCCAGTCAAAATCCCACCACGTGGCGGCCAGCAGCTTCACATATTGCGCGAAATCGCCAAGCCTCCGGATGCCTCCCCGCTCGTCCGGCGCAACCTCGATGCCGCCGAAGTAGATAAGCCTGCCCCGCAGTTCGTCGATCAGCGGCTGCGAGACGCTTGCCACCACCTCGTCCCGGCCGCGGTACCGGGAGGTCGCAAGGTCCCGGAAGTAACTCCCGAAATCCTTGCCGCCCAGGTCAACGCTCCTGGCTGAGATGCAGGTTATGCACTTGTCTTCCCGTTTCAGGAACAGCCAGAAGGCCCGCCCTGAACGCAGGTCATCTTCACTGACTTCGGACATTGGATGAACGCGCTTCTTGCCCACGTCGCCAAGGAGGGCCGGCAGCTCCTCCGGGGTTGTGCACACGTGAAGGGAAAGGCCATCCGCGCTGAACCTTTTTTCAATGGCCCGCATATGTTTGAGGATGATCTTATTCTCCATGTTCTTCTCCTGTTGAATAATGGAATTATGCACTCGCATGACGGGTGCGTGAATAAGACTCGCCTCATTTTTGGTTGTGGAGCACGCATTTCCTGCGGAAACGGGCTGGCCTCCGCCGGAAAGCACTCGAATTATATGGCCGGCCCTGCTCCCAGCGGCGGAAAAGCCGTTTTACGGCTCCATAATTGCACGCCGCCAAAGTCCTGAATCCGGGACGATGCGAGGGCTTAGCCAGCCTTGGCACCGATGCGCGAGGCTGCGGGCCTCATCCGGCGAAGGTTTTTTCAGGAGGGAGGAAAAGAGGTTCCGGGCCGCAATAGCCCGGACACGGTTCAGCTCATGGCAGGCTCAGCTTGGCCATGCGGCCGCCGTCCACGGTGCAGACCTGGCCGGTGATGAAGCCTGCGTCCTCTGATGCCAGGAAGGCCACCAGCGCCGCCACTTCCTCCGGCTTGCCGGTGCGGGCCATCGGGTGGATGCGGGCGATATCGCGGCGGAAGGCGTCCGGGTCGGGCATTGCCTCGATGAAATCCAGGTTCAGATCCGTGTCGATCCAGCCCGGCGCCACCGCGTTGCAGCGGATGCCCTCTGCCCCGTGATCCACCGCCACCGCGCGGGTGAGCCCGTGCAGCCCCGCCTTGGAGGCGCAATAGGCGGCGTGGCCGGGGTTGCTGCCCAGCCCCTCGATGGAGCCGGTGTTGACGATGCAGCCCTTGGTCTTGCGCAGATGGGACAGCGCCGCCTGGATCATCAGGAAGGGCGCGGTCAGGTTGACCGTCAGGTTGCGCTGCCAGTCGGCGAGGCTCATCTCCTCGACGCGCGCTTCCTGCATCATGCCGGCGTTGTTGACCAGCACATCAAGGCCCCCTGCCCTGCTGACTGCCTCCGCCACCACCTGGGCCGGGCTGGCCGGGTCGGTGAAATCGGCGGCAATTGCCTCAAACTCCGTATCCGCACCGCGCTGTGCGGTGAAGACGCGGGCGCCCTCGTCGCGCAGACGCCGGGCGATGGCCTGGCCGATGCCGCTGCGCCCGCCGGTGACGAGCGCAACCTTGCCGTCAAACCGGCTCATGACACCGGTTTCCCGCCGTTCACCTCCACCAGTGCGCCGCACATGTAGCGGGAGGCGTCAGAGGCCAGGAACATCACCACATCGGCAATGTCCTCCGGCTCGGCAATCCGGCCCAGCGGCACGGTTTTGCCCAGTTCCGCCACCGCGCTGTCCGGGTCAAAGCCGCGCTTTTCGAACCCGGTGCGCAGCATCGGGGTGTTCACCTCATTCGGGCAGACCGCGTTGATGCGGATGCCCTGATGCGCGTGGTCCATCCCCATGCATTGCGTCAGCGAGGCAATCGCCGCCTTGGTCATGCAGTAAAGCGCGTGGTTCGGCCCCGGGTTCCTGCCGCCCCAGCAGGACGAGGTGTTGACGATGGCACCGCCGCCGTTGCGCGCCATGATCGGGATCGCGGCGCGGCAGATGCGGAACGGCGCCTCGACATTCACCCCCATCGACAGGTGCCAGTCGGCGTCCGAGGTTTCCGTCACCGGGCCGCGGGTGATGACGCCTGCGTTGTTGATGACGATGTCCAGGCCGCCAAGCGCCAGCTGTGCCGCCTGCGGCAGCGCATTGGCGTAATCCGGCTCCAAGAGATCACCCGGCAAATGCGCCTCGGCCTCGATAGCGCTGGTGTCGCGGTCGGCAACAGCCACCTTGGCGCCCGCCGCCCGCAGGCGCTGGACAATGGCGGCACCGATGCCGCCCGCCGCGCCGGTGACCAGTGCGCATTTTCCCCGAAATTCCATGTTGTTATCTCTCCCTTAAAACGAGGCCACCGGAGCGCCGAACAGGCTCTCATCGGGCGTGACGCCCAAACCCGGCCCCTGCGGCACGCTGATGTGGCCGCCCTCGATGCGGATGCCGTTCTCCGCGTCGTAATTGCCTTCGATATACGGCGCGGCCAGCCAGACGCCCTCCAGCAGGCCCGGTTTCACGGTGGCGCCGATATGGGTGCAGGCGGCGGCGATGATGTCGCCGCCCCAGCTGTCGTCGCAGGTGTGCGGCAGGTTGCGGGCCTCGCAGATGTCGCGGAAGGCCCGCATCGGATGCAGGCCGCCAATGCGGGTGACCTTCATGCCAAAGCCATCGACCAGCCCGGTGCCGGCCGCGGTGATCACCGTGTTCAGGCTGGTGCTGTTTTCATCCATATAGAGGCCATGGCTGATCTGCGGGCGGATTTTCTGCAGGTCTTCCAGCGTGTTGCAGGGCTGTTCCATGATGAAGGGGATCTCCGGGCATTCGCGGCTCACGCGCAGCGCGTCCCGCGTGGTCCAGCCGCGGTTGCCATCGACCGCCAGCCGCATGCCGGAGCCGCCGATCTTCTCCCACACCTTGCGGATGGTCTCGATGTCCAGCTCCACCGGGCGGCCGCCGACCTTGACCTGCAAGCGCGGATAGCCCTCCGCCAGCTTCTCGGCGGCCAGCCGGGCGATGTCGTCCGGCGCGCCGACGCCGGTGGCATAGTAGGACGGCACCCGGTCCGTCGCCGCACCGCCCAAGAGGGTTGAGACACTGACGCCCAGATGCTTGCCCAGCAGATCATGCGCCGCGATGTCGATGGCGGCCTTGGCGTAGTTGTGGCCGTTCAGCAGCCCGTCCATCCGCCGGTGCAGGGTCACCGGTGCCACCTCGGCCCCGATCAGCCCCTCCGCCATCGCAATCAGCGCCGCGCGGGCGCCGGCGGCGTGGGATTCGGCGTAGGTCGGACCCACCGGGCAGGTCTCGCCCCAGCCCGTCTGGCCGTTGTCGGCCACCAGTTTCACCAGCGTCGTGTCCAGCGCCCAGACCTCGGCATTGGCCATGGTATAGGGGCCGTTCTTCACCGGCAGATCATGCTGATAGATATGGATTTCCGCGATTTTCATGTTCTGTGCCCTGTTGGAAAAAAGGCCCGCTCTGTACAGAGCGGGCCAGTCGGGGAGGAGAGATCAGTAGCTCTGATTCAGCTCATCCGCCGCGGGAATTTCGCGCTCGCGCCGGGCGATGTAATCGAGCAGTTCCTCGTTCTTCGCCTCGTCCAGCTTGGGCTCTTCGTACTCCGCCAGCAGCTTTTTGGCGCGTTTCAGGGCGCGTTCGGTGATCTCGACGCTGCCTTCAGCCTGCCATTGCTCGATCGAGTTGTTGTCGAACAGCTCCGGCATGAAGAAGGCTTCCTGGAAGTTCTCCTGGGTGTGCGGGTGGCCCAGGTAGTGGCCGCCGGGACCGACATCGGGAACTGCCGCAATGGCCTGGTCGAAGTCGTGCCATTTCGGGCCTTCCGCCATCCGGTAAGCCATCGCGCATTGCTCCGCATCGACGATGAACTTGGCGACCGAGCAATGCATCCCGGCCTCGTTCCAGCCCGCGGAGTGCCAGATGTAGTTGGCGCCGGCGTGGATCACTGCCGACAGGGTGGTCGCGGATTCGTAGCCAGCCTGCGCGTCAAACGTCTTGGCGCCGCCCAGGGTGTTGGAGGTCCGCCACGGCACATCGTAGTAGCGCGCCATCTGGCCGATCATGAAGTTCATCAGCGAGATTTCGGGCGTGCCGGCCATCGGCGCGCCGGATTTCATCGAGACGGTCGACAGGTAGTGGCCATAGATCGCCGGCGCGCCCTTGCGGATCACCTGGGTGTAGGCCAGCGCGCTCAGCGCCTCGGCGTTCAGCTGCGCCACGGTGGCCGGGACCGAAGCCGGGGTGTTGGCGCCGCCCAGAACGAAGGGCGAGCACAGCACCGGCTGCTTGCGTTTGCAGAAGGCGCGCATCGCACCCAGCATGGTCTCATCCCAGACCAGCGGCGAGTTGCCGTTGCAGTTGCCGGTGGTGACCGGGTGATCCTCCAGGAACTCCTCCCCGAACAGGATCGCGCACATGTCCATCACGTCTTCGGCGTTCTTGGGGCTGGTGGTCATGCCCATGAACGTCTTGTCGGAGTATTTCATCGACGAATAGGTGATGCGCAGGTGGCGCTGGCTGATCGGGTGATCATAAGGTTCGACGATATGGTGGGCCGAGGAATGCAGGGCCGGCATCATATGCGCCAGCTTGTGGAACATCGCCAGGTCTTCCAGCATCGGGTTGCGGCGCACATCGTCCAGGTCGCGCAGGAACGGCGCACCGGTCATCGGCACAAAGATCGAATGCTTGCCGCCCAGGCGCACGTTCTTCTTTGGGTCGCGCGCATGGTAGGTGAAATCGCTGGGGATGGTCTTGATCAGCTCCCGCACCAGGCCGCGGTCCAGATAGACCAGCTCGCCCTCGACCTTGGCGCCGGCTTTCTTCCAGTCCTCAAGCGCAATGGGGTCGCGGAACTGGACGCCGACGTTTTCCAGGATGTTCATCGAGGCGTTGTCGATCATTTCGACCTGGGCGCCGTCCATCACCTCGCACAGGGGGATGTTGCGGGTCAGGCCCGGCAGCATGTCGAATTTCGGTGCGGTGCGCAGGGCGCGGCGGGCGTTGCGGCCGCCGGAGCGGGCGCGGGGGGCAGTGGCTTGCTCAGTCATGGCAGGGGTCTCCTTTGACCGGCAGTTTCCCCAAATGAATCCGGTTTCACCTGCAGGATTCCGAAATGCGGTTGCAAAAACCGACATTCCAGCTGAAGGATCCGCCTTGGACGGGAAGGATACCGCCCGGGGACCGCATCCGGTTCCGGTGCGCGAGGTCCAGCACCGCCTGTTTAGACCCTGATTAGAGCCTGTTTTTGCTTTCAGTGCAGGAATTTCCCGGCCGGGGCGACTCGCCTGACGGCACCCCTTGCGGATCATGCACAGTGCGGCAGGAATTTTGCCCCTCCCCTGCCCCGCCCAGCCACTGAAGGTATTTACCGTTAAATTTCAGCGTCTTAGCTAAACACTTGCCGCAGGTTTCGCAATCCGGCAGAAATCCGGAAAACCCGTCTGCAACCTGTAAATGAAGGAATCTATTGCAAAACGCTGTTCGCATTGCGTATAGAAACGATAAATAAAGCGCTGACGCAAAACAGCGTTACTATCGAGAGGGCAGCAGTTGGCAGTAGCACTCCACATCAATCAGCGAATCCGCGAGAACGCGGAAAACCTCAGTGCGGCCCTCGAAAGCCACATGCTGGCCAGTTTTGCGCCGGATGCAAGGAAAGAACTGAGGCTGTTCAGCGCCGGCGAAGCGGCGGAGATGCTGGGCATTTCCCCCAGTTTCCTGCGCAAGCTGCATTTTGAGGGCAAATTCCCCGAGGTGCACACCACACCGGGCGGGCGGCGCCATTATTCCGCCGCTGATCTGCTGGAAATGCGCAAGATCCTGGATGCCTCGGCCAAGACGCCGGGCACCTACCTGCGCGGCCGCCGCGAGGGCGACAAGGTGCAGGTGCTGTCCTTCCTGAACTTCAAGGGCGGATCGGGCAAAACCACCTCGTCCATTCACACCGCACAGCGGCTGGCGCTCAAGGGCTACCGGGTGCTGGCGGTGGATATCGACCCGCAGGCGTCCTTGACGACGCTTTTCGGCTACCGTCCCGAGGTCGATTTCCTCGAAACAGGGACGATTTATGACGCAATCCGCTATGACGACCCCCTGCCCCTGCGCCAGATCATCCAAGAGACCTATTTCACCGGCCTGGACCTGGCGCCGGGCGGGCTGATCCTGCAGGAATTCGAGCATGAGACCCCGCAGGCGCTGATCAACAACGTGCAGCCCGCGTTTTTCTCGCGCATGGCCGCGGCATTGGAGGAGGTCGAGAAGGATTACGACGTGATTATCTTCGACTGCCCGCCGCAGCTGGGCTATCTGACCATGTCGGCGCTCTGCGCCTCCACCGGCGTGATCATCACCGTGGTGCCGAACATGCTGGACATCGCCTCGATGTCGCAGTTCCTGCAGATGAGCGCGGAACTCCTCGATGTAGTCTTTAACGCGGGGGCAACGCTGGAATTTGATTTCCTGCGGTTCCTGATCAACCGGTACGAGCCAAACGACGGCCCGCAGCAACAGGTGGTTGCATTCATGCGGCAATTGTTCGGTGAGGAAGTTATGGTGGCGCCGATGCTGAAATCTACCGCGATTTCCGACGCGGGCCTCACCCAGCAGACGGTCTATGAAGTCGAAAGATCCCAGTTTCACAGGTCAACCTATGACCGTGCGGTGGATTCACTCAATCAAGTGAACGATGAAATAGAGTCGCTCCTTCAACAGGCATGGAGGCGTTGATGGCACGCAAAGGCATTCTCAGCACCGCACTCAGCAGCCCCGCAGCAGCCGCTCCGGGGCCGAAACCCAAGATGATGCCGCGCGGCGCGGTCGGGGCGCTGCAATCCTCGCTCAGCAAGCTGCAGGAAAGCGCGGTGCAGGAAATCGACACCGCGCTGATCGACGACGCAGGGTACGAGGACCGCCTGGGCATGGACGGGGCGGCCTTCAACCAGCTGAAGGACAGCCTGCAGACCTACGGCCAGCAGGTTCCGGTGCTGCTGCGCCCGCATCCCAAGACGCAGGGGCGGTTCGAAATCGTCTATGGCCGCCGCCGTCTCAAGGCGCTGCGGGAATTGGGACTGCCGGTCAAGGCGATGGTGCGGCAGCTGGACGACCACGCGCTGGTGATGGCCCAAGGCCAGGAGAACACCTCGCGCCAGGACCTCAGCTTTATCGAAAAGGCCGCCTTTGCGGCACAGCTGCAGGCCGATGGCTATGGACGGCAGACAATTGCGGCGGCTCTGTCGATCGACCTGCCGATGGTGTCGCGGATGCTCAAGGTCGGCACGGCCTTCGACCTGCCCTTCCTGCGGGTGATCGGATCGGCGCCGGGCATTGGCCGCGACCGCTGGATGCAGCTGGTCAAGCTGTTCGGCGATCCTGCGGCACGGTCCCGTGCGATCACCAGGACGAACCGGCCCGACTTTACGACCTATGATTCCGACGGGCGGTTCGAGGCCGTTCTGAAACACGCCCAGGACGCCCCCCAGGAGCCAAAGCCGGCCCCTGCCCCGGCCAAGTCGCGCGCCCTGCAGGGCAGCAACGGCGCTGCGGTGGCGGGCATCAAGACCACCGCCAAGGGCATCACCCTCACGATCTCCGCCAAGGATGCGCCCGGCTTTGACAGCTGGTTCGACGCCAATGCAGAAGAGATCATGACCGAGCTTCACGGCCGCTGGCAGCAAGACCAGCCTGAGCAGCCGGAAGACTGAGCAAGAGCAGAAACAAAAAAGGACAGGAGGCACGTAGCAGGCAAAAGAAAAGCCCCCCAGGACATTACATCCCAGAAGGCCGTTCTCAGATTTAGCACCTTTGGAATAGCCTCTCAGACTCATCAGTGTCAACTCCATGCGCCGCATGGGGGCGGGTATTTTTTGTCTTTCGTGAAAAAAAGATGGAACATGCGTCCCAAATCGCATTTGGGCGGATGGATCAGTGCGGCCAGCTGGCGGGGACTCACGACAAGTGGGACCTTCTGGCTGCGCTCACCCATGCCGCTGCGGAATTTGAACTGAGCCACCGCACCCTCGGGGTGCTGAAGGCCTTGCTGACCTTTCTGCCGGAACGCGCGATCAGCGCCGAGCCGGACAGCGCTATTGTGTTTCCCTCCAACCGCAAGCTGATGGAGCGGCTCAACGGGATGCCCGAAAGCACCCTGCGCCGCCACCTGGCCAAGCTCACCCGGATCGGGATTGTCAGCCGCAAGAACAGCCCCAACGGCAAACGCTACGCCCGCCGCGCCGGCGGCGATTGCCAGCTGGCCTTTGGTTTCGACCTTTCCCCCCTCGCCCGCCATGCCGGACAAATCTTTGACGCCGCGCTGGAGGCCAAGGCCCGCGCCGAGCATCTGGCGGTGCTGCGCGACAAGGTCGCGGTGCTGCGGCAGGAGTTGCAGGACCTGGCGGACACCGCAGCAGAGGCGCTGCTGGAAGCCGCCCGCAAACTGCTGCGCCGCAAACCCTGTGAGGCGGAGCTGACCCGGATGGCAGAGGCCCTGCGCGGTGAAATTGCCAGCCGTGCGCCCCGCGAGGAACCCGAAGAGACCACGCTGCCAGCACGCGTTTTGAGCGCCAGCGGCAGCCGGAATGAGCGGCACATACAGTATTCACTAAAAAAAGATTCTGACTCTGAAGAGCCGCAGGCCGAAGCGCCCTGCCCTCAGGCCCAGCATTCAGACGCTGACGATGGAACAGCTGAGAAAGCCAATGAACTAACCACCGTCCTGCGCGCCTGCCCGGAAGTGCAAAGCTACTACCCGGGCGGATTGCGCAGCTGGCAGGATGCCGACCGGATTGCTGAGAAGCTGTCGCCGATGATGGGGATCGAGATGCCCGTTCTCAGCGATGCACGCGCCGCCATGGGCCGCAAGGATGCGGCAACCGCGGTGATGTGCATTCTGGAGAAGCTGAGCACCATCCGCAGCCCCGGCGCCTATCTGCGGCGGCTGGCGCAAAAGGCGCGGGCCGGTCAGTTCTCCACCGCACCGATGCTGAATGCGCTGCTTCAGAATGCGGGGGCGAGGCAAGTTGTCAGCTGACAACTTTTTGCCGAAGGCGGGTTTGCGGTTGGGCAGCAGGCCTGGAGTGGCCGTCCGGTGTCTGCGGAGTCCCTGCCCTGCACCCTGGTTGAAACCTGTCTGAGCTCGCCGGTGGAAAAATTGTCAGCTGACAATTTTTCCACCGGTTCGGTTTCCCAGCGGATCAAGCCTCCATCTGCGGACCGCAATACCGGCTGAAGCAGGCGCCGCTTTTGTCCGCTTGCGCTGGTCCGGGAAAACGGAAATTGTCAGCTGACAATTTTCACCCCCGCCGCCGCGTCCAGGTGATCAGGGCGATTGCCTTTGGCACATTCGGACGGCCACAGTGGCGGCAACGTTCCCAGCCCAAGGATCCCGCCATCCATGCTCTCCATCCTGCGAAACCGCACCTACCGGCATTTGTTCCTGGCTCAGATCGTGGCGCTCACCGGCACCGGGCTGGCCACCGTGGCGCTGGGTCTTCTGGCTTTCGATCTGGCGGGCGAGCGCGCCGGGCTGGTGCTGGGCACCGCACTGACGATCAAGATGGTGGCTTATGTCACCGTGGCCCCCATCGCCGCCGCCTGGGCGGAGCAGGTGAACCGGCGGCGGATGCTGATTGCCCTGGACCTGGTGCGGATGGCGGTCGCAGTTTGTCTGCCGTTCGTGTCCGAGGTCTGGCAGGTCTATGTGCTGATCTTTGTGTTGCAGTCCGCCTCCGCCGGGTTCACCCCTGCATTTCAGGCCTCGATCCCCGATGTGCTGACCGATGAGAAAGACTACACAAGGGCGCTGTCGCTGTCGCGGCTGGCGTTTGAGCTGGAGAGCCTGGCGAGCCCGATGCTGGCCGCGGCGCTGCTGCTGCTGGTGAGCTCCGGCACCCTGTTCTGGGGCACCGCGGCGGGGTTCGCCGGATCTGCCTTGCTGCTGATGTCCATCGCCCTGCCGTCGCCCGCGCCCAAGGCGCCGCGTCCGGTCTGGGAGCGCACCACCCGCGGCATCCGAAACTACCTGAAGACACCGCGACTGCGCGGGCTTCTGGCGCTGAATTGGGTTGTCTCCGCCATCGGCTCTATGGTGATCGTGAATACGGTGGTGCTGGTGCGCGCAGGCATGGCGCTGCCCGAAAGCGCGGTGGCTTTGGCACTGGCGGCGTTTGGCGGCGGCTCGATGCTGTCGGCGATGCTGCTGCCGCGGGTGCTGGAGCGGGTTCCGGACCGGACCGTGATGCTGGCCGGGGCAGGGCTGGGTATTGCCGCCATGGCTTGCCTGGCGCTGGCCGCCTTTGCCCAGCCGCTCACCTTTGTACGGCTGGCAACCGGCTGGGCGGTGATCGGCGCGGGTTACTCCGCGGTGCTGACGCCGTCCGGGCGGTTGCTGGCGCGCTCGGCCCATGCGGCGGACCGGCCCGCGATCTTTGCCGCGCAGTTCACCCTGTCGCACGCCTGCTGGCTGCTGTTCTATCCGCTGTCGGCCTGGCTGATGGCCGCCTGGGGCGGGGGCGCGGCGATGCTGGCGCTGGCGCTCTTGGCCATGGCGGGGCTGATTGCCGCGCAGCGCCTGTGGCCCCGGGACAGCGCATCCCCGGTTGCGCACAGCCATCCGGACTTGCCAGCCGACCATCCGCATCTGAAGGGCGCCGCACCGCACGCGCATCCGATCATCATCGACGATCTGCACCCGCGGTATCCGCAATAAGAGGCCGAATACCGCTGCCGGGCAGGGCGCGCCGCCTTCATTTTATGACTAGACATAATATCCTAATTGAGTAGCTTATTGCCAAACCGGCAATCAAGCGACTCGGGGGGATTCCGTGACAGGGAACTATGTTCTGACAGGCGCCCGTCTGGCCACGATGGCCAGTGCAGACACGCCTTATGGGCTGATTGAGGACGGGGCCGCTGCGGTTTCGGACGGCAGGATCGTCTGGGCCGGGCCGCGGGAAAAATTGTCAGCTGACAATTTTCCATGGAAGCATGTTGATCTCGACGGGCGGCTGGTGACGCCGGGACTGATCGACTGCCACACCCATATCGTCTTTGGCGGCAACCGGGCGATGGAATTTGAGATGCGCCTCAATGGCGCGTCCTATGAAGAGGTGGCGCGGGCAGGGGGCGGCATCGTTTCCACCGTCTCGGCCACCCGCGAGGCGTCGCTGGAGGATCTGGTTCAGGGCGCGCTGCCGCGGCTCGATGCGCTGATCGCCGAGGGCGCCACCGTGGTGGAGGTGAAATCCGGCTACGGGCTGGACCTGGCAACCGAGCTGAACATGCTGCGCGCCGCCCGCCGCTTGGGCGAACTGCGCCCGGTGACAGTCAAGACCACCTTCCTAGGCGCCCATGCCACGCCCGGCGAATACAAGGGCCGCGATGATGCCTACATCGGCGAGGTCTGCATCCCCACGCTGCGCGCCGCCCATGCCGAGGGGCTGGTGGATGCGGTGGACGGCTTCTGCGAGAACATCGCCTTTGCGCCTGCGCAGATCGAGCGCGTGTTCAAGGTTGCCAAGGAACTGGGCCTGCCGGTCAAGCTGCACGCCGAGCAGCTGAGCCACCAGGGCGGCACAGCGCTGGCCGCGCAGTACGGCGCGTTGTCAGTCGATCATGTGGAATACGCCACCGAGGACGACGCCCGGGCGATGGCCGCCTCCGGTTCCGTCGCGGTGATCCTGCCCGGTGCCTTCTATACCATCCGCGAAACGCAGATGCCGCCGATCGAGCATTTCCGCGTCCACGGCGTGCCGATGGCGCTGGCGACCGATTGCAACCCGGGTTCCTCGCCGCTGACCTCGCTGCTGCTGACGATGAACATGGGCTGCACCCTGTTCCGGATGACGCCGGAGGAGGCGCTGGCAGGCGTCACCCGCAACGCGGCCCGCGCGCTGGGGCTGACGGACCGTGGAACCATTTCCGCCGGTATGCGCGCCGATCTGGCGGTCTGGGACGTGGAGACGCCCGGCGAACTGGCCTACCGCATCGGCTTCAACCCGCTTTATACCCGTATCTATGAGGGAAAACGATGATCGAGATGATCCCCGGCACGGTGACGCTGGCCACGCTGGAAGATATCTACCGCAACCTGACCCCGGCCAAGCTGGATGCCTCTGCCCGCGAACCGGTGGAGGCCGCGGCCCGGATGGTGGCGGAGGCTGCGGCGGGCGAGGAAGCCGTCTATGGCATCAACACCGGTTTCGGCAAGCTGGCCTCGACCAAGATCGCGCCCGCCGACACCGCCACCCTGCAGCGCAACCTGATCCTCAGCCATTGCTGCGGGGTAGGGGAGGCGCTGCCGGAGGACAAAACCCGGCTGATGATGACGCTGAAACTGCTGTCGATGGGCCGCGGCGCCTCTGGCGTGCGCTGGCTGGTGATCGAGCAGATCGAGCAGATGCTGGCGCGCGGCGTGGTGCCGGTGATCCCGTCGCAGGGCTCGGTCGGCGCCTCTGGCGACCTGGCGCCGCTGGCGCATATGGCGGCGGCGATGATCGGGGCAGGGGAGGCCACCTTCGAAGGCGCCCGCATGTCCAGCGCCGAAGCCCTCAAAAAGGCCGGGTTAGAGCCTATTGTGCTGGGTCCCAAGGAAGGGTTGGGGCTGATCAACGGCACCCAGTTCTCCACCGCCTGCGCTTTGGCAGGCCTGTTTGACGCTTGGCGCATGGCAGAAGCCTCGATGGCGATTGCCTCGCTGAGCACCGACGCGATCATGGGCTCCACCGCGCCGCTGATCGCCGACATCCACACCCTGCGCGGCCATGCCGGCCAGATCGACGTCGCGCAGCAGATGCGGGACATCATGGACGGGTCCGAAATCCGCGAGAGCCACCGCGAGGGCGACACCCGCGTGCAGGATCCCTATTGCATCCGCTGCCAGCCGCAGGTGGTGGGCGCGGCGCTGGACGTGCTGCGGATGGCCGCCAAGACGCTGGAGATCGAGGCCAACGCCGTCACCGACAACCCGCTGGTGCTGGTGAACGAAGGGCGCATCGTCTCGGGCGGCAACTTCCACGCCGAATATGTGGGCTTTGCCGCCGATCAGATCGCGTTGGCAGTGGCCGAAATCGGCGCCATCGCGCAGCGCCGCGTGGCGCTGATGGTGGACCCGACCCTGAGCCACGACCTGCCGCCGTTCCTGACCCCCGATCCGGGGCTGAACTCCGGCTTCATGATTGCCGAGGTGACCACCGCGGCGCTGATGAGCGAAAACAAGCATTTGGCGAATCCTTGCGTCACCGACTCAACCCCAACGTCGGCAAACCAGGAGGACCACGTGTCGATGGCCGCCCACGGCGCGCTGCGGCTCACCAAGATGAACGCCAACCTCTCGGTGATCCTGGGCGTCGAAATGCTCTGCGCCGCGCAAGGGGTGGAGGCGCGTGCGCCGCTCAAGACCTCGGCCCGCTTGCAGGACGTGCTGGCGATGCTGCGCGAGGAAATCCCCTCGCTGGCGGAGGACCGCTACCTGGCGCCCGACATTGAAGCCGCCAGCGCCATGGTCCGCGCGGGCCGCGTGGCTGCTGCTGCGGGCGTGGAGGTCAAAGCATGATCGAAGTGACCCAAGGCAACTCGCCGCTGGTGCTGGGGCTGCCCCACACCGGCACCGATGTGCCGACGGAGATTTGGGAGTGCCTGAACGAGACCGGCCGGGCGCTCGCCGATACCGACTGGCATATCCACGACCTGTATTCCGGGCTGGTGGAGGAGGTCACAACCGTCCGCACACCGATCCATCGCTATGTGATCGACGTGAACCGCGATCCGGCGGGAATCAGTCTCTATCCGGGGCAAAACACCACCACTCTGGTGCCGCTCACGGATTTTGACGGGCTGCCGATCTGGCAGGAGGGGCAAGAGCCGGATGAGGCGGAAATCACCCGCCGCCGCGACGCCTATCACGCGCCCTATCACGCTGCACTGGCGGCGGAGCTGGAGCGGGTGAAGGCGATCCACGGCTTTGCCATTCTCTATGACTGCCACTCGATCCGCGGCGACATTCCGTTCCTGTTCGAAGGCCGCCTGCCGGATTTCAACGTCGGCACCAACATGGGCGAAACCTGCGATCCGGCCATCGAGGCGCTGACCGTGGCCCATTGCGAGGCGGCGGAGGGCTATACCTCCACCCTCAACGGGCGTTTCAAGGGCGGCTGGACCACCCGCCACTATGGCCGCCCCGCGGACGGCCTGCACGCCATCCAGATGGAGCTGGCGCAGGCCACCTACTGCCAGGAAAGCCCGCCCTGGACCTATCTGCCGGAGCGCGCGGAAGCCCTGCGCGCCCATCTCACCCGTATTCTCACCGATCTTCAGACCTGGAGGCCCGCATGAGCGATCCCCGCAAGAACACCCGCGACATCTTCCCGCCGACCGGCCCGGAACTCAACGCCAAGTCCTGGATGACCGAGGCGCCGCTGCGGATGATGATGAACAACCTGCACCCGGACGTGGCGGAAAACCCGCATGAGCTGGTGGTCTACGGCGGCATCGGCCGCGCCGCGCGCACCTGGAAGGATTTCGACCTGATCGTCGAGACCCTGAAAAACCTTGAGGAAGACCAGACCCTGATGGTGCAGTCGGGCAAGCCGGTTGGCGTGTTCCAGACCCACAAGGATGCGCCGCGGGTGCTGATCGCCAACTCCAACCTGGTGCCGCATTGGGCCAATTGGGACCACTTCAACGAGCTCGATAAGAAGGGCCTGATGATGTACGGCCAGATGACGGCCGGTTCCTGGATCTATATCGGCACGCAAGGCATTGTGCAGGGCACTTACGAGACCTTTGCCGAGGCCGGCCGCCAGCATTACGGCGGCGATCTGAAGGGCAAGTGGATCCTGACCGGCGG
The DNA here is from genome assembly GCF_049056525.1 of Leisingera coralii. Classification (NCBI taxonomy): domain Bacteria; kingdom Pseudomonadati; phylum Pseudomonadota; class Alphaproteobacteria; order Rhodobacterales; family Roseobacteraceae; genus Leisingera; species Leisingera coralii. The sequence goes on from NZ_JBHUPT010000030.1 coordinate 111,447, forward strand.
CCTTGGCGGCATGGGCGGCGCCCAGCCGCTGGCAGCCGTATTTGCCGGTGCCTGCTGCCTGGCGGTGGAGTGCAACCCCGACAGCATCGACTTCCGCCTGCGCACCAAATACCTGGACGAGAAGGCCGAAACCTTGGACGAAGCGCTGGAGATGATCGAGCGCTGGACCGCGGCGGGCGAGGCGAAATCCGTGGGCCTGCTGGGCAACGCTGCAGAGATCTTCCCCGAACTGGTGGAGCGCGCCAAGGCGGGCGGCATCCGCCCTGATATCGTGACCGACCAGACCTCGGCGCATGATCCGGTGAACGGCTATCTGCCGCTGGGCTGGACCATGGGCGAGTGGAAGGAGCGCCGGGTATCAGAGCCTAAAGCGGTGGAAGTGGCCGCCCGCGCCAGCATGCGCGTGCAGGTGAAGGCGATGTGCGACTTCCACGCGATGGGCATCCCCACCGTCGATTACGGCAACAACATCCGCCAGATGGCGCTGGAAGAGGGGCTGCAGAATGCCTTTGACTTCCCCGGCTTCGTGCCCGCCTACATCCGCCCGCTTTTCTGCCGCGGCATCGGCCCGTTCCGCTGGGCGGCGCTGTCGGGCGATCCGGAGGATATCAAGAAGACCGACGCCAAGATGAAGGAGCTGTTCCCCGAGAATGAGCACCTGCACCGCTGGCTGGACATGGCGGAGGAGCGGATTGCCTTCCAGGGCCTGCCCGCGCGGATCTGCTGGATCGGCCTCGGCGACCGCCACAAGGCGGGCCTCGCGTTCAACGAAATGGTCCGCAACGGCGAGCTGAAGGCGCCGGTGGTCATCGGCCGCGACCATCTGGACTCCGGTTCCGTGGCGTCTCCGAACCGCGAGACCGAGGCGATGCTGGACGGCTCCGACGCGGTGTCCGACTGGCCGCTGCTGAATGCGCTCTTGAACACCGCCTCCGGCGCGACCTGGGTGTCGCTGCACCACGGCGGCGGCGTCGGCATGGGCTTCTCGCAGCATTCCGGCGTGGTGATCTGCTGCGACGGCAGCGAGGACGCAGAGCGCCGGATCGGCCGCGTGCTGTGGAACGACCCGGCAACGGGCGTCATGCGCCATGCGGATGCGGGTTATGACATTGCCAAGGACTGCGCGCGCGAGCACGGGCTGAACCTGCCCGGCATCCTGGGCTGATTGAGAGAAGGCTGAAATCCGGCGCGGATTTCAGCCATGAAAAATCCGATTTTTCATGGCCGTTTTCCGTGCCGGAAAACGGCCCCCCGTTTCAGGCGGTGTGCCAGTGCAGCCCGTGCAGCAGCAGCTGCCGCTGCACCCGCCCGGGATAGTCGGTGCAGATGGCATCGACACCAAGGGCGATCATCCGTTCGATGTCCTCCGGCTCATTCACCGTCCAGACCACCGTTACCAGCCTCAGCGCGCGGGCGCGGGCCAGCGACTCTGGCGTGATATCCAGGAAGTAGGGGCACCAGAACTGGCCTTTGGCGGCGGCAACGCGGTCCGGCAGGTCCAGGGCGCGGCAGCCTGCCACCGGGTTCACCGCCTTGGAGGAGTCCTCGCCCACCTCATCGGCATTGTCCGGCAACTGGGTCAGGAAAGAGGCGGGCATCTCAGGCGCAAGCCGCTGGCAGTCGGCGAGCAGGTCCCAATCGAAACTGTGCAACACCGTGCGCGGCTGCATTGCGGCATTGCGCACCTCTGCCACCACCGCCTCCACCAGAGCCTGGCGCGCGCCAGTGTCCTCCAGCAGCTCCGGGTCGGACTTGATCTCCAGCAGCAGGTGCACGTTCTGGTGTTCAGGCCGCTGCAGCAGCGCCAGCAGGTCCGCCAGGCGGGGAATGCGCACGCCTGTCAGGAACGCCTGGTCCGGAAACCGCCGGCCATAGGCGCTGCGGCCGTCCAGCCCGCCCGCGTCATAGGCCTGCAGCTCGGCATAGGTCAGCGCGGAGACCTTGGGCGGCGTGCCGTGCAGCCAGTTCCCGCTGGCATCGCGCACCATCGACGGGGTCAGACGATGGTTGTGGGTGATCACCGCCACCCCGTCTCGGGTGGCGGTCACGTCCAGCTCCAACAGCTCCACCCCGGCGGTCAGGGCAAACTCAAAGCCTTCCATGGTGTTTTCCGGCAGCACGCCGCGGGCGCCGCGGTGGCCGATCAGGCGGATCACGCCGGGTTCGGCGGCGAAGGCGGGGATCTGGGGGTACTGCATCAGCCCTCCAGCCGTTTGCCGGTGGCGGCATCGAACAGATGGGTCAGCTCCGGCGCCACCGCAAAGCGGCGGATGCTGCCGGTGCCGTCATTTGCGTGGCCCGGCACGCTGGCGGTGATGGCGTGCTCCGTGCCTGGCAGGCGGCCGTGGATCAGGGTGTTGGCGCCGAGCTGCTCCAGCAGCTCCACCTCGATGGCGATGGGGCCTGAGGCATCTTCCATCAGGTGTTCGGGACGCAGGCCAAGGGTGGCGGTGCCGGAATGGGCGGAGGCCACCGGCAGCACGCCGCCGCCGGGAAGGGCGGCCTGGCCGCCGCTGAGTTCCGCCGGGAAGAAGTTCATCGCCGGGCTGCCGATGAAGCCCGCCACAAACACCGAGGCCGGGCGGTCATACAGCTCGATCGGGGTGCCGAACTGCTCCACATAGCCGCCGTTCAGCACCATCAGCCGGTCGCCCAAGGTCATCGCCTCGACCTGATCGTGGGTCACATAGATCGAGGTCACCCCCAGCCGCTGCTGCAGCTTGCGGATTTCCAGCCGCATCTGCACCCGCAGCTTGGCGTCGAGGTTGGACAGGGGCTCATCGAACAGGAATACCTGCGGATCGCGCACGATGGCGCGGCCCATGGCAACCCGCTGGCGCTGGCCGCCCGACAGCTGGCGCGGCTTGCGGTCGAGGTATTGCTTGATCTCCAGGATCTCGGCGGCTTCTTCAACGCGGCGGTTGATCTCGTCCTTCGGCAGTTTGCGGATCTTCAGGCCATAGGCCATGTTCTGGCGCACCGACATATGCGGGTACAGAGCGTAGTTCTGAAACACCATCGCGATGTCGCGCGCCGAGGGCTCCAGCTCGTTCACCCGGCGCCCGCCGATGGCGATCTCGCCGGAGGTGACGCTTTCCAGCCCCGCCACCATGCGCAGCAGCGTGGACTTGCCGCAGCCGGAGGGGCCGACGATGACGATGAACTCGCCATCCTTGATGCCGCCGTCGATATGGTGGAGCACCTCGGTCGGCCCGTAGGATTTCACCAGGTCTTTGAGTTGAATGTCAGCCATCTGTCAGGCGCCTTACTTATCGGTTTCCGTCAAGCCCTGCACAAAGAGCTTTTGCATTGCGATGACCACAAACACCGGCGGGATCATCGCCAGAAGGGCTGTGGTCATGATGATGTTCCATTGCGGGCTCTGCTCTGCCGCCTCCAGCATCTGCTTGATCGACATCACGATGGTGGTCATCGAGGTGTCGGTGGTGATCAAAAGCGGCCAGAGGTACTGGTTCCAGCCGAAGATAAACAGGATCACGAACAGCGCCGCGATATTGGTGCGCGACAAGGGCAGCAGGATGTCGAAGAAGAACCGGAGCGGCCCGGCACCGTCGATACGGGCGCTTTCCAAGAGCTCATCCGGCACCGTCAGGAACACCTGGCGGAACATGAACGTCGCGGTGGCCGAGGCGATCAGCGGGATCGACAACCCCCAGTAGCTGTTCAGCATCCCCAGATTGGCGACAACCTCGAACGTCGGCAGGATCCGCACCTCGACCGGCAGCATCAGGGTGATGAAGATCATCCAGAAAAAGGTCATGCGGAACGGGAACTTGAAATAGACGATGGCAAAGGCCGACAGCAGCGATATGGCGATCTTGCCGGTGGAGATCATCAGCGCCATCGCCAAGGAGTTCAGCAGCATCAGCCAGACCGGCGCGGTCTCAGTGCCGCTGAGGCCGGAGCCGAAAAGGGTCTGCTTCATATTCGCCAGGAAATGGTCGCCGGGCCACAGCGGCACGGGCGCCTGGTTCATGCGCAGCTGGTCGTGGGTGGCGGCGACAAAGGTGATCCACACCGGCAGCGCGATGGCCAGAACGCCAAGCACCAGCACCAGATGGGTGAGGAAGGCGGTGAGGGGGCGGTTTTCGACCATCAGTATGCCACCTTTCTTTCAACAAAGCGGAACTGGACCACGGTCATGGCGATGACCAGCACCATCAGCACCACCGACTGCGCGGCGGAGCCGCCGAGGTCGAGGCCGACAAAGCCGTCGTTGAACACCTTGTAGACCAGGATGGTGGTGGAGGTGCCGGGGCCGCCCTGGGTCACGGCGTGGATGATGCCGAAGGTCTCGAAAAAGGCGTAGACCATGTTAATGACCAGCAGGAAAAACGTGGTGGGCGAGATCAGCGGGAAGATGATGGTCCAGAACCGCCGCGCCGGGCCTGCGCCGTCGATGGCGGCGGCCTCGATCACCGAGTTGGGGATCGACTGCATGGCGGCGAGGTAGAACAGGAAGTTATAGGCCACCTGCTTCCACGCCGCGGCCAGGATCACCAGCGCCATCGCCTGGGTGCCGCTCAGGTAGTGGTTCCAGGTGATGCCCGCGAACTCCAGGAAATAGGGGAAGATTCCCAAAGTGGGGTTGAACATGAACACCCACAACGCCCCGGCCAGCACCGGCGCCACCGCATAGGGCCAGATCAGCATGGTGCGGTAGAACATGGCGCCGCGCACCACCCGCTGGGCAAAGCCTGCGAGGATCAGGGCAAAGCCCATCGACAGCGCCGCCACCAGCAATGAGAACACCGCGGTGCGCTGGAAACTGGCCAGATAATGCGGATCACTGGCGAGAACCTCGAAATTCTCTAACCAGACGAATTCGGTGCCAAGGCCAAAGGCGTCTTCGATCAGGAACGACTGATACATCGCCTGGCTGGCAGGCCAGAGGAAGAACACCAGGGTGATGGCGATTTGCGGCGCGACCAGCAGGTACGGCAGCGCCGAGGTCGGGAAATGCACCCGTTTGAGCATGAAGGACCCCAATCAGGAAATGACCCTGCCGCCCGGGGGAGGGGCGGCAGGGCCGGAGTTCTCGGGATGGATTACTTGGCGGTGCGTTCGAACTTGCGCAGCAGGTCGTTGCCGCGCTCAACCGCGGCGTCCAACGCTTGCTGCGCGGATTTCTCGCCGCCCCACAGCGCTTCCAGCTCCTCGTTGATCACGTCCCGCACCTGCACGAAGTTGCCATAGCGGATGCCGCGGCTGTTGGCGGTGGGGGTGTTCAGGCTCAGCTGCTTGATCGCGGTGTCGGTGCCCGGGTTCTTGTCGTAGAAGCCCTGTTCCTTGGACAGCTCATACGCGGCTGTGGTGATCGGAACATAGCCGGTCTCCTGGTGCCACCAGGCCTGCACTTCGGGCGAGGACAGGTAGCTGAGGAACTTGGCGGTGCCCTTGTATTCCTCCTCCTCGTGGCCTGCCAGCACCCACAGGGTGGCGCCGCCGATGATCGAGTTCTGCGGTGCCTCGGCCACCTTGGTGTCCAGCGGCAGCATGGTCTGGCCGAATTCGAACTCCGCCTGCGAGGAGATCGAGCCGTAGTAGGCCGAAGAGTTCATCCACATGCCGCATTCGCCGTTAGTGAACATCGGCAGGCTGTCGCCGCGGCGGCCGCCGTAGACAAACAGGCTGTCCTTGCCCATCGAGGCAACATCGTCCAGGCGCGCGGCAACCTTGTCGTTGTTGAAGGTCAGCTCGGTGTCAAAGCCCGCAAAGCCGTTTTCCTTGGTGCCGGTGGGCAGGTTGTGCCAGGCCGAGAAGTTCTCGATCATCACCCAGGACTGCCAGCCAAAGCTGACACCGCATTTCATGCCGTTATCGACCAGCTTCTGCGCGGTGGTTTTCACTTCGTCCCAAGTGGCCGGAACCTCGGCGCCGGCTGCGTCCAGCGCGTCCTTGTTGTACCACAGCACCGGCGTGGAGCTGTTGAAGGGCATCGACAGCAGCTCGCCCTCGGGCGTCTCGTAATAGGAGACCACCGCGGGCAGGAAGGCGTCGCCGTCAAACGGCTCGCCTGCGTCCTTCATCAGCTTCTCAACCGGGTAGATCGCGCCCTTGGCGGCCATCATGGTGGCGGTGCCGACCTCAAAGACCTGCACAATCTGCGGGTGTTCCTTGGCGCGGAAGGCGGCAATCGCCGCGGTCATGGTCTCGGTGTAGTTGCCCTTGTAGACAGGCACCACTTTGTAGGCGTCCTGGGTCGCGTTGAAATCTTCGGCAATCTTGTTGACGCGTTCGCCATTGGTGCCGCCCATGGCGTGCCACCACTGAATTTCGGTTTCTGCAAATGCGGTGCTGCCGGCAACGGCCAGAACGGCCGAGGCGCAGAGCAAGGATTTAACGGACATGAGCTTCTCTCCCAATGTTGGCTCTGCGGAAGCTTTTGTCCGGTCAAAAGGATAATTCAAGCAAAAGTTTTTTGACAATCTTCATAACATGATGTTATGCGAGGGTGAGTTCACCGCCAGCCGAAGGCCGCTAACCCCTTGAAATTCAGTCTCAGACAGCTGGAGGCCTTTCAGGCCGTCGCCCGCACCGGCTCCGTCACCCGGGCGGCGGAGACGTTGGGTATCTCGCAGCCCGCCGCCAGCCGGCTGCTTTCCGATTTTTCAAAATCGGTGGCGGTGGAGCTGTTCACCCGCCAGGACGGGGTGCTGATTCCCACAAGCGAGGCGCGCTATCTGCTGTCCGAAGTGGGGCGGGTGTTCGACAGCCTGAACCACCTGGAGGAACTCAACCGTGACTTGACCGAGCGCACCGCCGGCCACCTGCGCATCGCCTGCCTGCCGGGGTTTGCCACGGCGCTGCTGCCCAAGCTGCTGGCGCAGTTTCTGGAGCACCGCCCCGGCGTGCGGCTGACGCTGGAGCCGGACCGGCCCGAGCGGATCCTGGAGTGGATTATCGGCGAGCAGTATGACTGCGGCATCACCGACGGCTTTGCCGCCCATCCGGCGGTGGAGAATATCGACGTCCCGATCCGCACCGTCTGCGTGCTGCCCCAAGGGGATCCGCTGGCAGAACAGGATGTTATCACGCCCCGCGACCTCAAGGACCGCAAGATCATCCACACGCGGCGCGACAGCCCGTTTTTCCGCAAGCTGCACAAGGCCTTTTCCGAAGACGGGGTGGAGCTGAACAGCTGGATCGAGGTGCGCCAGTTCTCCACCGCCTGTATCATCATCAGCCAGGGGCAGGGCGCCTCGGTGGTTAGTGCGCTGGATGCCGAGCAGTTCCGCGGCCAGGGCATCGCCATCGTGCCGTTTGCGCCGGAACTACACCACCGGCTGTCGATCCTGCGGCCGGTATCGGGCAGCCGCTCGCTGCTGGCGCTGGATTTCCTGGATGCGTTTGTGGACAGCCTGAAGCCCTTCCGCGCCGATCCGCCTCAGCCGCCGCGGATCTGAGGCTCGGCTGCCGGGGCAAGCGGCCCGCAGGCTGAAATCCGGCGCGGATTTCAGCCATGAAAAATCGATTTTTCATGGCCGTTTTTCTTGCAGAAAAACGGCTACGCCTGGCTCAGCAGCCGCTCGGCAGTGTGTTTGGCGTCACTCAGATGCTGTTCAATGGCGGCCTGCGCGGCCTTGGCGTCGCCTGACACGATGGCCCGGCAGATCTCCTGCATATGGGCGGGGCCGGGTTTCTGCCGCTCTGCGGTCGAGAGCGTCACCGCCCGCAGCCGGCTGATGCGGCCGTTCAGACGCTGGGCGATTTCCCAGGCGACGTTGTGGCCGGCGCCTTCAAAGATGATCCGGTAGAACTCCGTCGTGGCATTCAGCATCGGGCCGGGCACGCCTGCCGCCACGGCCTCTTGCAGCCTGTGCAGCGCGGCCGTCAGCTGCTCCGCAAGCTGCGGTGTCATGTTCCGGGCGCATTCGGTGGCGGCGGCAGTCTCCAGCATCTGGCGGATGTCGTAGATCTGCCGCGCGTCCTCCCACGTGAGCTGCGCCACGATTGGACCTTTGCCGGGCAGGATCTCCACCAGGCCTTCGGCCTCCAGGTAGCGGATCGTTTCGCGCACCACGGTGCGGCTGACGCCAAGCTGGTCGCACAGGGGGCGTTCCACCAGCCGTTCGCCGGGGGCAAACTGGCCGGAGATGATCGCCTCGCGCATCCGCTCCTGCACGATGTCCCGCAGGGTCTGCGGCGGCTGTTCGATTTTGCTCATGACAGGACGGTTCATGGGTTCTCCGATAGCAGCCGGGGTGGGGCGGAACAAGTCTGCATTGACATACTGTCTGATGGTATACCATATTACGGCAACTGGAATCAGACAGGAAAGACCCGCCCATGCCCGCCGAAATCCGCAAGACGCTGCTGCATGTCGAAGAGACCCTGATCGAGGGCGGCAAGGCAGCTGAGCAGCCGCTGAAGATGATTGCCGCGGTGGCGGTGATCAAAAACCCCTGGGCCGGGCAGGGCTTTGTCGAGGACCTGCGCCCGGAGATCCATGACTGCGCGCCGGGGCTGGGCGAGAAGCTGACCGCGATGATCCTGGAGGCCGCAGGCGGCGGCGACAAGGTGGAGGGCTACGGCAAATCCGCCATCGTCGGCGTCAATGGCGAGGTGGAGCATGCCTCCGCCCTGATCCACACGCTGCGCTTCGGCAACCATTTCCGCGAGGCGGTGGGGGCGAAATCCTACCTCGCCTTCACCAACACCCGCGGGCCGGCCAATGCGCCCCTGCAGATCCCGCTGATGGACAAGAACGACGGCGGGCGGCGCAGCCATTACCTGACCATCCAGCTGTCGGTGGCCGATGCGCCGGGCCCGGATGAGATCGTGATTGCGCTTGGCGCCTCGATCGGCGGGCGGCCGCATCACCGCATCGGCGACCGCTATCAGGACCTGAAGGAACTGGGTCATGACGTCGACAACCCTGCAGCTGTCTGAGCCTTACGGGCCCGTCACCTGCCAGCGGGCAGGGCGCGGCGATCCGGTGGTGCTGATCCACGGGGTCGGCATGCAGTCGGCGGCCTGGGCGCCGCAGATCGAGGCGCTGGCCCTGACCCATCAGGTGATTGCGCTGGACATGCCCGGCCACGGCGGCAGTGCGCCGCTGCCGGAAGGCGCGGAGCTGCCGGATTACGTGGCTTGGCTGCATGAGGTGCTGCGGACGCTGGACCTGGGGCCGGTTGCGCTGGCGGGTCATTCCATGGGCGCGCTGATTGCTGGCGGCTATGCTGTCAGCCACCCGCAGAACGTCTCCCGCGTGGCGCTGCTGAACGGGGTGTTCCTTCGCTCGGATGAGGCGCGGCAGGCCGTAGAGGCGCGCGCTGCGGAAATCCGCGCGGGCAGCTTTGATCTGGAAACGCCGCTCACCCGCTGGTTCGGCAGCAGCGATGCCGACCGGCAAGCGCGGGCGCAGGTGGCCGAATGGCTGTCGGCTGTGAACCTTGACGGCTACGCCGCCGCCTATACCGCCTTTGCCCGCGGCGACAGCACCTATGCGGACGGGTTCGGCGGCATCCCTTGCCCGCTGCTGGCGCTGACCGGCGACGGCGATCCGAATTCGACGCCCGACATGGCGCATGCGATGGCCGCCGCTGCTCCACAGGGCCGGGCGGTTGTCATTGAGGGCCACCGGCATATGGTCAACCTGACCGCCCCCGCAGAGGTCAACGCCGCCCTGCGGGACTGGCTGAATACAGAGGAGGAGCCGGAATGAGCGATATCGACCCGCGCGCCTTGCGCAACGCCTTTGGCACCTTCATGACCGGCGTCACCGTGGTGACGGCGCATGATCCGGACGGCAAGCCCATCGGCTTTACCGCCAACTCCTTTACCTCCGTCTCGCTGGACCCGCCGCTGGTGCTGGTGTGCCTTGCCAATTCCTCCAGCAACTATGCGGCCTTCGAACAAGCCGCGGGCTTTGCCATCAACGTGCTGGCGGAAGACCAGAAAGACGTTTCCAACACCTTCGCCCGGCCCGTTGAGGACCGCTTTGCCGCCGTCACCTGGCAGAAGGGGCCGCAGGGGAGCCCGGTGTTCGACGGCGTCTCCGCCTGGTTCGACTGCTCAATGCACAACCGGGTTGAGGCCGGCGACCACCTGATCCTGATCGGTCGGGTGGAGGCGTTTGAGACCTCGCCCGCGCCGGGCCTGGGATATGCCCGCGGTGCTTATGTGACCGCCGCAGCCGAGGCCGAGGCCCTCAGCCAGGGCGCCAAGCTGATCGTCTCGGCATTGATTGAGCATGAGGGCAAGGTGCTTCTGCTCGGCAACGATCAGGGCAAGCTGACACTGCCGGAAATCCGGGTCGGCAAGGAGGGGGCCTCAGCCGCCCTCGCCAAGCTGATTGCGGACACCGGGGTCGAGGCCGAGCCGGGGTTCATCTACTCCGTCTATGAAGACAAAGCGCGCGAACATCAGCACATCTCGTTCCTGTGCCAATCCGCCGGCGGCACACCGGCCAAGGGCGTTTTCACACCGCTGACCCAATCCACGCTGATGGACATTGCCGATGCGGCGATGTGCACCATGCTGGAACGGTTCGCGAGTGAAAGCCGGATGGGCAATTTCGGGGTGTATTATGGCAATCAGACCACCGGGCAGGTCCGCCCAGTGGCGACAGGGAGCAAGAGCGCATGAAATTTTCCCTCTTTGCGCATATGGAGCGGATTTCCGAGGCCGACGATCAGAAGCAGCTTTATGACGAGTTCATCCAGCTGTGCAAAATCGCAGATGACGGCGGCATGCACGCGGTCTGGACCGGCGAACACCACGGGATGAATTTCACCATCTCGCCGAACCCGTTCCTGAACCTGATCGACGTGGCGCGGCACACCAAGAACGTGCGGCTGGGCACCGGCACGGTGATTGCGCCGTTCTGGCATCCGATCCGGCTGGCGGGCGAGGCGGCGATGACCGACATCATCACCGAGGGCCGCCTGGACCTGGGCATCGCCCGCGGCGCCTATTCCTTCGAATACGAACGCATGATGCCCGGTATGGACGCCTGGGAGGCAGGCCAGCGGATGCGGGAGCTGATCCCGGCGGTGCAGGGCCTGTGGCAGGGCGACTACGCGCAGGAGGGGGAGTTCCATTCCTTCCCCAAGACGACGTCCTCACCGAAGCCGCTGCAGCAAAACGGCCCGCCGATCTGGGTGGCCGCGCGCGATCCCAACAGCCATGAGTTCGCGGTGGCCAATGGCTGCAACGTGCAGGTGACGCCACTGTGGAAAGGCGATGAGGAGATTGCCGACCTGATGGGCAAGTTCAACGCCGCCTGTGAGAAACACAGCGACGTGCCGCGGCCCAAGATCATGCTGCTGCAGCACACTTATGTGGCCGACAGCGCCGCGGATGTGAAACGCGGGGCAGAGGAGCTCAATCGCTTCTACTGCTATTTCGGGGCCTGGTTCATGAACCAGCGCGAGATCAGCCAGGGCCTGATCGACCCGCTGTCTGACGAGGAAATCGCCGCGCATCCGTTCTATTCGCCCGAGGCGATGGAGCGCGATCTGGTGATCGGCGAACCGGCGGCGGTGATCGAGCGGCTGAAGAAATACGAGGCCCTGGGCTATGATGAATACTCGTTCTGGATCGACTCCAGCATGAGTTTCGAGCGCAAGAAAGCCTCGCTTGAGCGGTTCATTACCGACGTGATGCCCGCATTTCAGTAAGGGAGAGGGCTGATGCAGTCTTTCCAGCAGTATATCGGCGGCGTCTTTGAGAACGCGGGCGCAACCTTCGAAAGCCTCGATCCGGCCACCGGCGCGCCTTGGGCGCAGATGCCCTCGGCCTCCGTGGCGGATGTGGACCGGGCGGTTCGGGCGGCGGAGGCTGCATTCTTCTCCCCTGACTGGGCCGGGATGACCGCCACCCAGCGCGGCAAGCTCTTGATGCGGCTGGCCGATCTGGTGGCGGAAAACGCACCAAATCTGGCGGAGCTGGAAACCCGCGACACTGGCAAGATCATCCGCGAGACCTCGGCCCAGATCGCCTATGTGGCGGAATACTACCGCTATTACGCTGGCCTCGCCGACAAGATCGAAGGCGCGCATCTGCCGATCGACAAGCCCGACATGGAAGTCTGGCTGCGGCGCGAGCCGGTGGGGGTGGTGGCCGCCATCGTGCCATGGAATTCGCAGCTGTTCCTGTCCGCTGTCAAAATCGGCCCGGCGCTGGCGGCGGGCTGCACGGTGGTGCTGAAAGCCTCCGAAGAAGGCCCGGCGCCAATGCTGGAATTTGCCCGGATCTTTGATCAGGCGGGCTTCCCGCCCGGTGTGCTGAACGTGATCACCGGCGGGCCGGAGGCAGGCGCGGCGCTGACCAGCCACGCATCCGTGGCCCATGTCGCCTTCACCGGCGGGCCGGAGACGGCGCGCCATATCGTGCGCAACTCGGCGGAAAACCTCGCCTCCACTTCGCTGGAACTGGGCGGCAAGTCGCCCTTCATCGTGTTTGACGACGCCGATCTGGAAAGCGCGGTGAACGCGCAGGTCTCGGGGATTTTCGCGGCGACCGGGCAAAGCTGTGTCGCAGGCTCGCGGCTGGTGATCCAGAAGGGCATCAAGGATGCTTTTCTTGCGCGGCTGAAAGAGAAAGCCGAAGCGGTGGTGATCGGCGCGCCGGATGACATGGCGACCGAAGTGGGGCCGCTCTGCACCCTGAAACAGCGCGACCATGCGGTGCGGCTGATCGAGGCGTCGGTGCAGGCGGGGGCCAAGCTGGTCACCGGCGGCACCGTGCCGGAAGGGGAGGGCTTCTATTTCCCGCCCACGGTGCTGGACTGCTCGGACGCGCCGGAGGCACCCTGCCTCTCGAATGAGTTCTTCGGGCCTGTGCTGTCGGTGGTCGATTTCGAGACCGAGGCAGAGGCCATGGAGATTGCCAACAATACCGCCTTCGGGCTGGCGTCCGGCGTGTTCACCCAGAACCTCACCCGCGCGCACCGGATGATCCGGGGCATCCGCGCGGGCATCGTCTGGGTCAACACCTACCGCGCGGTCAGCCCGATTGCGCCCTTTGGCGGCCACGGCTTGTCTGGCCACGGCCGTGAGGGCGGCCTGCAGGCGGCGCTGGATTACACCAAGGTCAAGGCGGTGTGGCTGCGCACCAGCGACGAGCCGATCCCGGATCCCTTTGTGATGCGCTAACCCTCCTCGCGCCGGTATCCCATGCAAGGCGCAGACTGAGCCGCTCTGCCTCCCGCATGGCAGGGCGGCTTTTCTTTTGCCGGCGGACTTCCGGCAAGCTCGTGCAATTAAAAAGAAAAACCCTGCTTAGCCCCACGCGAACCAGAGGTAAGCCATAGATTTCTTTTTCCTGACCCGGGGGTGTGGAATTCCTGTTGAGGAAGCGCGGCAGTCGTTCAGCCCGCGCTGCAGTGTCAGGAGAGGGTTTGGAAATGGCGATAGAGAAGATTGACACGCTGGTTGTTGGTGCGGGCCAGGCGGGCGTCGCCATGAGCGAGCATCTGACCAGCAACGGCGTGCCGCATCTGGTGCTGGAAAAGAACCGCATCGCCGAGGCTTGGCGGACGGGCCGCTGGGACTCGCTGGTGGCCAACGGCCCGGCCTGGCACGACCGCTTTCCCAACCTGGAATTCACCGGCACCGATCCGGAGGCCTTTGCCGGCAAGGACCGGGTGGCGGAATACTTTGCCGAATATGCCGAGCGCATCGAGGCGCCAATCCGCACCGGGGTCGAGGTTCTGAAGGCCGAGCGCGTCAATGGCAGCGGCGGGTTCCGGGTCGAAACCTCGGACGGGGTGATCGAGGCGCAGCGCATCGTTGCCGCAACCGGCGCCTTCCAGCACCCGGTGATTCCGCCGGTGGTGCCGCAGGGGGCCAGCGTCAATCAGCTGCACTCCTTCCATTACCGCAATCCCGATCAGCTGGCTGAGGGCGCGGTGCTGGTGGTGGGCGCGGGGTCTTCCGGCGCGCAGATTGCCGATGAGCTGAACCGCGCGGGCCGCAAGGTCTATCTGTCGGTCGGCCCGCACGACCGCCCGCCGCGGATGTACCGGGGCCGCGACTTTGTCTGGTGGCTGGGCGTTCTGGGCCTGTGGGACCAGGCGGCGCAGGAGCCGGGCAAGGAGCATGTGACGATCTCTGTCAGCGGCGCCTATGGCGGCCAGACCATGGATTTCCGCCGGTTGGCAGGCGAGGGCGTGACCCTGCTGGGGCTGACCGAGTCCTATGACAATGGCACCGTGAAATTTGCAGGCGACCTGCAGGAAAACATTGCCAATGGCGACGCCGATTACCTGAAGATGCTGGATCTGGCCGACGCCTATGTCGCCCGCACCGGTATAGACCTGCCGGAGGAGCCGGAGGCGCGCAAGGCCTTCCCGGATCCGGAGAGCCTGACCCATCCGATCCGGGAACTGGATCTGGAGAAGGAAGGCATCACCACCATCCTCTGGGCCACCGGCTTCCGCCAGGACTTCACTTGGATGAAGGTGAATGCCTTTGACGCCCAGGGCCGCCCGCAGCACCAGCGCGGCGTGTCGGCTGAGCCGGGGATCTACTTCCTGGGCCTGCCCTGGCAGTCGCGGCGCGGATCGACCTTCATCTGGGGGGTCTGGCATGATGCCAAGCATGTGGCCGACCAGATCGCCATCCAGCGCGACTATGAAGCCTACCGCGGCCCCGCCGAACGCCGCGCGGATCAGATCTGAGTGCTGGCTTAGCCGCAGCCGAAGCAAGGGGTAGCCATAAGATGCTTTGGCTGTCCCGCGGCGCGTGAGAGTTTTTCCGGCAAACGCAATGTCCGGCCGGCCCCGTCACATCAGGAGGATTTCATGGCCCATACCCGCATCCGCAAGTTCAACACCTCGGACACTTACCCGGAACAGAACCTGGACAACGACCTGTGCCAGGCGGTGGTGACCCAAGGCGGCAAGACCGTTTACCTGCGCGGCCAGTGCCCGCAGAACCTGGATGACGCGAAGAATATCGAGAGCCACGATCCGGTGGAGCAGACCCACAAGGTGATGCAGAACATCCAGCAGCTGATCGAGGAGTGCGGCGGCTCGATGGAGCACCTGGTCAAGGTGGTGGTCTATATCACCGACGTGCGCCACCGCGAGGCGGTCTACCGCACCATGGGCGAATACATCAAAGGCGTGCATCCCGTCTCCACCGGCCTGGTGGTGCAGGCGTTGGCGCGGCCCGAGTGGCTGGTGGAGATCGACGGCACGGCGGTTATTCCGGACTGATCCGGAAGCGTGGAGGGGGCTGTCCGCCCCCTCTTGAGCCTGCGGCTCAATTCACCCCCGAGGATATTTTCAGCCAGATGAAGAACGGATCCGTCTCCAGTGGCTGGTGAGGAGGAGAGACGATGACATTTTCGCTTGTGGCGCGCTGCGCGGAAACCGGCATGTTCGGGGTGGCGATTTCGTCCTCCTCGCCCGCGGTGGCAGCGCGCTGTTCCTATGCCCGCGCGGGCGTTGGCGCGGTGGCGAGCCAGAATGTGACCGACCCCAGCCTGGGCCCCTTGGCGCTGGACCTGATGGAGCAGGGCATGACCGCTGCCGCCGCGGTGGCCAAGGTGCGGGAGACCGGCCGCTTCATCGAATACCGGCAGGTGCTGGCGGTGGACAGCATTGGCGGCACCGCCATTCACTCGGGACCGAACTCCCTGGGCATCTGGACCCAGGCGGAAGGCCAGGATGTGGCCTCGGGCGGCAACCTGTTGGCCAATGACGGGGTGTGCCAGGCGATCGTGGACGGGTTTCAGGCGGCGGAGGGCCATCTTGGCGACCGGCTGATTGCTGCAATGCGCGCCGGGCTGGCTGCGGGCGGCGAGGCCGGGCCGGTGCATTCGGCGGGCATGAAAATCGTCGACAAGGTGAGCTGGCCGGTGGCCGATCTGCGCTGCGATTGGACCGAGGACTGCCCGATCGAGGCGGTCGCCACCGCCTGGGACATCTACAAGCCGCAGCTGGACGCCTATGTTCAGCGCGCGCTCGACCCGCGCGAGGCGCCGTCCTACGGCGTGCCGGGCGACGAATAATCAGGGGAGAGACCATGCTGGACTATTCATATGACGACTGGAAAACCCGCGCTGCGGCTCTCTCGTTCCGCGGCCAGGCTTTTATTGACGGCGAATTCACGGATGCGGCCTCGGGGAAGACCTTTGCCAGCGTGAACCCGGCAACGGGTGAGGTGCTGGCGCAAGTCGCCGAATGCGATGAGGAAGACGTGAACCGCGCAGTGGCCGCCGGGCGGCGGGCCTTTGAGGACGGGCGCTGGTCGCGGATGGCGCCGGGGGACCGCAAGGCAGTGATGCTGAAGCTGGCCGAGCTGATCCGCGCCAATCTGGAGGAGATGGCGCTGCTGGATTCCCTGGACATGGGCAAGCTGGTGACCGATGCGGCCACCATCGACGCGCCCGGTTCCGCCCATTTCTTCCAGTGGTATGCCGAGGCCATCGACAAGGTTTATGACGAAGTGGCGCCAACCGGGCCGGGCGATCTGGCGCTGGTCTCCCGCGTGCCCTTGGGCGTCGTGGGGGCGGTGACGCCCTGGAATTTCCCGCTCGACATGGCGACCTGGAAGGCGGCGGCAGCGCTGGCGGCGGGCAACTCCGTGGTGCTGAAACCGGCGGAGCAGTCGCCGCTGTCTGCCCTGCGCTTGGCGGAGCTGGCGGCAGAGGCCGGGGTGCCGGATGGGGTCTTCAACGTGGTGCCGGGCTATGGCGCCACCGCGGGCAAGGCGCTGGGGCTGCATATGGATGTGGACTGCCTCGCCTTCACCGGCTCCACCGCCATCGGCAAGATGTTCATGCAGTATTCAGGGCAGTCGAACCTGAAACAGGTCTGGCCCGAGACCGGCGGCAAGAGCCCGAACCTGGTGTTTGCGGATTGCGAGGATCTGGATGCGGCTGCGGACATGGCTGCCTTTGGCATCTTCTTCAATCAGGGCGAGGTCTGTTCTGCCAACTCGCGGCTTTACGTGGAGCGTTCGATCAAGGACGCCTTTGTCGAGAAGCTGATTGCCCGGGCCGAGGCAACGAAGCCGGGCGACCCGCTGGATCCGGCCTCGAAAATGGGCGCCATCGTGGATGAGAAGCAGACCGAGGGCATCATGCGCTTTGTCGAAGCGGGCAAGGCGTCGGCAAACCTGGTTGCGGGCGGCGCGCGCGTCACAGTGGATGGCAAGGGCTGTTTTGTGCAGCCGACGATTTTTGATGACGTGAGCCACGACAACCCGCTGGCGCGGGACGAGATTTTCGGCCCCGTCCTGTCGGTGATCCCCTTTGACAGCGAGGAGGAGGCCGTCGCCATGGCCAACGACTCGATTTATGGCCTGGCAGCCTCGGTCTGGACCGATAACCTCAGCCGCGCCTGCCGGGTGGCGGACAAGCTGCATGTGGGCACGGTGTCGGTCAACACGGTGGATGCGCTGTCGGCGCAGACGCCCTTCGGGGGCATGAAGCAGTCCGGCTTCGGGCGCGACCTGTCCTTGCACAGCCTGGAAAAATATACCGCGCTGAAAACCACTTGGATTAAGTACCGGGCTTGATAAGCCCGGTCCCGCTCCGGCATAGTTGCTGACATGCCTTTGCGTTTCACCCTGCGCCAGCTGGAATACTTCGTCGCCGTCGGCGAGGCCGGGTCCATTGCCCTGGCCTCGGAGAAGGTGAACGTGTCCTCGCCGTCGATTTCGGCGGCGGTATCTCAGCTGGAAAACGAATTCGGCCTGCAGCTGTTCGTGCGCAAGCATGCGCAAGGATTGTCACTGACCCAGGCCGGGCATCAGTTCATGGATCAGGCGCGCGCGGTTCTCTATGAGGCCGGCGCGCTCAGCCGCCTGGCTGACAATATCTCGGGCTTTGTGCAGGGGCCATTGTCGGTGGGGTGCCTGCTGACCTTTGCCCAGCTGATCGTGCCGGGTCTGCGCCGCCAGTTCGAGGCGCTCTATCCCGCGGTGACCATCAGCCAGCTGGAACGTGACCAGGCCGGGCTGATCGACCTGATCCGCCAGGCGCGGATCGACGTGGCACTGACCTATGATCTGAACATCCCTGCAGATCTGACCTTCAACGCGCTGGCAGAGCTGCCGCCCTATGCGCTGCTGAGCGAGGACCACCCGCTGGCGGACCGCGAGCGCGTCACGGTGGAGGAGCTGGCCCAGCATCCGATGGTGCTGCTGGACCTGCCGCTGAGCGCCGAATACTTCCTGTCGTTTTTTGAGGATGCCGGCGCTGCCCCGCAGATCGCCGAGCGCACCCGCGACATGGCGGTGATGCGGGGGCTAGTGGCGAACGGGTTCGGCTATTCCATCGCCAATATCCGCCCGGTGACGGACATGGCGCCGGACGGGCGCAAGCTGAAGTTTGTGCCGATCGAGGGCAAACTCAGGCCGATGCGGATGGGGCTGCTGACCGCCGAAGGCGCTGAGAACGTGCTGACGGTCAAGACCTTCATCAGCTACTGCCAGGAGCGTATTACTGACGGCACCGTGCCGGGGATCCGCATCGGGGACGGCAGCAGAGCTTAGGCGGCGGCTAATCAATGCTTCCGCAAGCGCAACTTTCGCCTTTGGCCTGGTCCTGTACCCTTTGAGTGCTCTTGCACCGAAGGAGATGGAAATTGCGCGATCCCCGCTATGATATTTTGTTCGAGCCGATGAAGATTGGCCCGCTCACCGCCAAAAACCGCTTTTATCAGGTGCCCCACTGCAACGGCGGCGGCTATCGTGACCCCTCTGCCGCGGCAGCGATGCGGGGCATCAAGGCCGAAGGCGGCTGGGGGGTGATCTTCACCGAACAGTGCGAGATGCATCACACTTCGGAAATCACCCCCTTCATCGAACTGCGCCTGTGGGAGGACAAGGATATCCCGCAGCTGCGCCGGATGTCGGAGAAGATGAAGACCCACGGTGCGCTGGCCGGGATCCAGCTGGCCTATTCCGGGATCAACGGCCCGAACCTCTATACCAAGGAGGTGCCGCTGGCGCCCTCCGCCCTGCCGATCCGCACCTTTACCAATGACCCGGTGCAGGCCCGCGCGCTCGACAAGCAGGACATCAAGGACCTGCGCCGCTGGTTCGTGAATGCGGCGAAACGGTCCAAGGAAGCCGGGTTCGACCTGATCTGCCTCTACGGTGCGCATGGGTTCGGCATCTTCCAGCACTTCCTGAGCCGCGCCACCAACCAGCGGTCGGATGAATACGGCGGCAGCCTGGAGAACCGGGCGCGCTTCAGCCAGGAAGTCATCGCGGACATGCGCGATGCGGTGGGCGATACCATGGCGATCACCCTGCGGGTGTCGCTGGACGAAACCATCGGCGAACTCGGTTTCTCCAACGCCGAGGTGCGCGACTATATCGAGATGAACAAGGACCTGCCGGACCTCTGGGACCTGGCGCAGGGCACGTGGGAGGATTGCTCCGGCCCGTCGCGGTTCAAGGAGGAAGCCGCGCAGGAACAGCTGGTGCGCGGCATTCATGAGCTGACCGACAAGCCCATAGTTGGTGTTGGCCGTTTCACCAGCCCGGACGTGATGGCCAAGATGGTGAAATCCGGCACGCTGGACTTCATCGGCTGCGCGCGGCCGTCGATTGCCGATCCCTTCCTGCCCAAGAAGATCGAGGAAGGCCGCATCGAGGACATCCGCGAATGCATCGGCTGCAACATCTGCATCACCGGCGACATGACCATGTCGATCAGCCGCTGCACCCAGAACCCGACCTTCATGGAGGAGTGGCGCAAAGGCTGGCATCCGGAGAAGATGAACACCAAGGGCGCAAGCTCCAACGTGCTGGTGGTGGGCTCCGGCCCTGCCGGTCTGGAGGCAGCCTGGGCGCTCTGCCGCCGCGGCTATGACGTGGCGGTGGCCGAGGCCAAGGACGTGATCGGCGGACGCGTCACCCGCGAGCGCCAGCTGCCGGGGCTGAACGCCTGGGGCCGGGTCGTGGATTACCGCGACTACCAGCTGAGCCAGCGCCCGAACGTGGAGATCTACCGCGAAAGCCCTCTGGATGCGGACAGCATCCTGGAATTCGGCTTCGAAAATGTCTGTATCGCCACCGGTTCCACCTGGCGCCGTGACGGGGTTTCCCGCCAGCACGTGGTGCCGATGCCGATCGCCGAGGGCGCCAAGGTCTATACTCCCGACGACCTGATGGACGGCACCATCCCCGAAGGCCGCGTGGTGGTTTATGACGACGACCACTATTACATGGGCGGGGTTCTGGCCGAGCTTTTGGCCTCCAAGGGCGCGCAGGTGACGCTGGTCACGCCGTCGGCCTATGTCAGCGACTGGACCAACAACACGCTGGAGCAGGTGGCCATCCACCCGCGCCTGGTCGAGGCCGGGGTGGAAATCGTGCTCAATCAGGGCATTACCGAAATCCACGCCGGTCACGTGGTCAGCAACTGCACCTATACGGACCGCACCTGGAATATCGAGGCGGACGCGGTGGTGATGGTCGCCTCGCGCATCGGCAACGATGCCCTTTATGAAAACCTCCTCACCCGCCAGGCGGAATGGCTGGACGCAGGCATCAAATCGGTCAAACTGATAGGTGATGCGAACGCGCCGGGGCCGATTGCGTGGGCTACTTACGCAGGCCACCGCTATGCGCGGGAGCTGGACGGGCCGGACATCGGCGATGCGCTGCCGTTCCGCCGCGAGATCACCGAGCTGGCCGCAGAGTGAGGAGAAAGGTGATGAGTGACGCAATTTACAAGACGGTCGACGTGGTGGGCAGCTCCACCAGCAGCGTCGAGGATGCGGTGAGCGGGGCGATTGCCCGGGCCGCCAAGACCATCGACCACATCAGCTGGTTCGAAGTGGGCGAGATCCGCGGCCATGTCGAGGACGGCAAGGTCGCCCACTACCAGGTCGGCCTCAAGATCGGGTTCCGGCTTGACTGACCTTGCCAGGACGCTGGAGATCCTGGAGCGGCTGACCGGATTTGACACGGTCAGCCGCAACTCCAACCTGGATCTGGCCGCCTATGCGGAGGGCGTCCTGGCCGGGCATGGCTTTGCGGTGACGCGTATTCCGTCGCCGGATGGTTCGAAAACGGGGCTTTATGCCGAAAAAGGCCCGGCGGGGCCGGGGGTTCTGTTGTCGGCGCATACAGATGTGGTGCCGGTGGACGGGCAGCCCTGGACCCGCGACCCCTTCCGCCTGACCCGCGAAGGCGAGCGCGTCTATGGCCGCGGCACCACCGACATGAAGGGCTATGTGGCCAGTGTTCTTGCACTGGCCGGCCGGGCGGCAAATGCTGACCTGAAAGAGCCGCTGAAAATCACTCTGTCATATGACGAGGAAATCGGCTGCGTTGGCATTCAAGAGATGCTGGAGCGTCTGGCGCCGCTGACCGGCAGCCCGCGCGCCTGTTTCGTGGGGGAGCCGACGGAAATGCAGGTGGCCACCGGCCACAAGGGCAAGGCTGCCCTGCGCGCCATCTGCCACGGCCAGAGCGGTCATTCGGCCCTTGCGCCGGAGTTCACCAACGCATTGCACCTGGCGGCGGACTTCCTGACGGAACTGCGCGCGCTGCAGGCGGATTTCGCCGCCAACGGCGCGCGGGATGCGGCCTATGACGTGCCCTATACCACTGTGCACGCGGGCAAAATGTCTGGCGGCACCGCGCTCAATATCGTGCCGGACCGGGCTGAGCTGACGTTTGAATACCGCCATCTGGCCGCCGACCGGGCCGAAGACATTCTGGCCCGGATCAACGCCGCAGCGGAAATGGTCAGCGCCCGCTACCCGGCGCCGGAGGCGCGCATCGGGGTGGAGCAGTTCAACGCCTACCCCGGTCTCGACGTGCCGCCGGACAGCCCCGTCGTGGCCTATGCCCGGAAACTCGCCCGCAGCAACCGCTCCACCAAGGTGGCTTTTGGCACCGAGGCGGGGTTCTTTGCCCAGCTCGGCATTCCCACCGTGGTTTGCGGCCCCGGCTCGATGGCGGGGCAGGGGCACAAGCCGGACGAGTATCTGGAGCTGAGCCAGCTGGCCGCCTGCGATGCGATGATGGACCGGATCCTGGAAGACCTGACCGGCTGAGGCCGGAGCTTAACGCTCCGGCCCCTTCAGCATGGCTGCAGCCGTTAAAATTTGCTCGGTTTTGTCAGCTGACAATTTCCCGGATTCCGCCAGCACCTCGCGGATGCTGCGGCCGCTGGCCAGGGCTTCCTTGGCGATCTTTGCGGCAGCGTCATAGCCAAGATGCGGGGCCAATGCCGTGGCCAGCACCAGGCTGTTGTCCAAGAGCGCGGCGCAACGGTCCTCGTTGGCGGTGATCCCCTTCACGCATTTCTCTGTCAGGACTTCGATGGCATTCTTCAGAATGCGGATGGATTCCAGCAGGTTATAGGCCACCACCGGCTCCATCGCGTTCAGCTGCAACTGCCCGGCCTCGGCGGCCATGGTGATGGTCAGGTCATTGCCGATCACCTGGTAGCAGACCTGATTGACCACCTCCGGGATCACCGGGTTGACTTTGCCCGGCATGATCGACGACCCCGCCTGCACCGCCGGCAGGGTGATCTCGCCAATCCCCGCGCGCGGGCCGGAGGACAACAGCCGCAGATCGTTGCAGATCTTCGACAGCTTCACCGCCACCCGCTTCAAGACACCGGAATAGGTGACAAAGGCGCCGAGGTCGGAGGACGCCTCGATTAGGTGGCTCGCCTGGGTCAGCTCAAACCCCGACAGCTCCGACAGGCAGCGCAGCGCCAGCGGCGCATAGCCGGGCTCCGCGTTGACGCAGGTGCCGATGGCGGTGCCGCCCAGGTTCACTTCGGTCAGCAGCCGGCTGACATCGCGCAGCCGGTCGATATCCTCTCCCACGGTCACCGCAAAGGAGGCGAATTCCATCCCCAGCGACATCGGCACCGCATCCTGCAGCTGGGTGCGGCCCACTTTGGCGATGCCGTCGAAGGCCCGGCCGCGTTCGTCAAAGGCTTGCTGCACCCTGTGCAGCGCCTCGCACAGCGGCGCGGTGCTGGCCAGAACCGCCAGCCGGATGGCGGTGGGGTAGACATCATTGGTGGACTGGCCGTGGTTCACGTCGTCATTGGGGTGCAAATGCGCGTAATCGCCGGGGCGGTGCCCCATCTGCATCAGGGCCAGGTTGGCGATCACCTCATTGGCGTTCATGTTGGTGGAGGTGCCGGCCCCTCCCTGGATCATATCCACGCTGAAATGTTCATGGTGCTGCCCGGCGATGATCTCCGCGCAGGCCGCGGTGATCGCGGCGGCCTTGTCCTGCGACAGCCCGCCGGTTTCCGCATTGGCGCGTGCGGCGGCGGATTTCACCATCGCCAGGGCCCGCACCAGCGCCGGAAAATGCGATAGCGGCACACCGGTGATCGGGAAGTTCTGCCGCGCGCGCTCTGTCTGGATGCCGTGCAGGCTGTCTGCGGGCAGGTCCACCTGCCCGATCGTGTCTCGTTCCGCGCGGGTGCCGTGCATTGTCTCACCGTTCTGCTGTTGGGATTGCCGCCTCCAGCTTAGCAGCAGCGGCGCGCGGGCCAAAGACGCGGTTTCCGCGGCAAGGCTTAGGGGCAGGCAAAGCTGGCGCGGAGCTTCCCCGAGACCAGGTAAGCTATTGATTCTGTGTGGTTATCAAAGATTAGGCAAAGACTAACATTTGCTGAGGGAGTCAATTCTTAATGCAGCCCCCGGGCCTTCCTATGCTGGATCAAACGAAACGCTGCAGACGGGGAGGCGCAAGTGCCCGGCAATAAGACAGATGCGATTGATGTGCGCAATGCGGTCAAACGCTATGGGGATTTCACCGCCCTCAAGCGCATTTCGCTGACCATCAAGGACAATGAGTTTTTCACCCTGCTGGGGCCCTCGGGCTGCGGCAAGACCACGCTGCTCAGGATGATCGCGGGTTTCGAGGATGTGACCGAGGGCGAGATCCTGCTGTTCGGCGACGAGATCGAAAGCCTGCCGCCGCACCAGCGGCCGGTGAACACGGTGTTCCAGAACTATGCGCTGTTCCCGCATATGACGATCCTGGACAACGTGGCCTTTGGCCTGGAGATGCGCGGCAAGTCCAAATCCGCCGCCCGCAAGCGTGCGGGCGAGATGCTGGAGCTGGTCCAGCTGTCGCAATTCGCTGCCCGCAAGCCGTCCCAGCTCTCAGGCGGCCAGCAGCAGCGTGTGGCGCTGGCGCGTGCGCTGGCGCCACAGCCTAAAGTCCTGCTTCTGGACGAGCCGCTGTCGGCGCTGGACCTGAAGCTGCGCAAAGCCATGCAGCTGGAGCTGAAGCACCTGCAGCGGGAAACCGGGATTACCTTCATCTTCGTCACCCACGACCAGGAAGAAGCGCTGACCATGTCCGACCGCATCGCGGTGATGTCGGCGGGGGAGATGCAGCAGCTGGGCACCCCGACCGAAATCTATGAACAGCCGCGCAACATGTTCGTGGCGGATTTCATCGGGGAGACCAACCTGTTGGAGGTCTCGGTCGATCAAGTGATGAATGGCCGCGCGGTCTGCCACCTGGGCGGCGGCCATGCGCTGACCTGCAATTCGGTGGACGGCATCGGCGCAGGCGCCAAGGTGCATATGTCGGTGCGGCCTGAACGCCTGTTCATGTCCGACGTGCCGGTGGAGGCCGAGAGCCTCAAGGGCCGGGTCGCCGAGAACATCTTTGTCGGCACCGACATCAGCACGCTGGTGGATCTGGCCGAGGGGCCGCAGTTCATCGTGCGCACCTCCAATTCCGACCGCGGCAACAAGCGGATCTTTGAGCCGGGCAGCGAGATTTTCGTCAACATGGAGCTGGGGGCCGGGCGCCTCCTGATGGACTGATGGCAGCAGGCGCAGCAAGCGGCGGCTCGGCCCGCGCAGATACATACAAGGACGCCCGCGGCTGGCTGCTGCTGCCGTCCTGGGCGGTGCTCGGCATCTTTGTGCTGGGTCCCGTCTGCATGATGCTGATCTATTCCTTCCTGACCAAGGAGTTCCGCGGCGGGGTGATCTGGGAACCTTCACTCGCGGCTTACGATCAGTTCTTCTTTGACCGCGGGCTGTTCGGGGATGAGCCGCCGAAGCTCGAGTGGACCTATATCACCATCTTCTGGCGTTCGATCTGGCAGGCCGGGGCGGCGACGCTGCTCAGCCTTCTGATCGGCTTCCCCACCGCCTATTTCATCGCCACACGGCCGGAAAACGTGCGGCCCGTCTGGGTGTTCCTGATCACCATCCCCTATTGGGTGAATCTGCTGATCCGCACCGTCAGCATGAAATTCCTGCTGCGCGATCAGGGGCCGCTGAATGACTTCCTGATCGGCACCGGCCTGATCGACTCCCCCATCCATATCGTCAACACCAACTTTGCGGTGCAGCTGGGGCTGTTCTACTCCTACCTGCCGTTCATGGTGCTGCCGATTTATGCCGCGGTGGAGCGCTACAACTTCTCGCTCAGCGAAGCTGCTGCGGATCTTTATGCCACCAAATGGACCACCCTGCGCCGCATCGTGCTGCCGACGGTGAAACCGGGCGTGGTGGCGGGCTGCATCCTGGTGTTTGTGCCGTCGATGGGCTCCTTCCTGGCGCCGGATCTGCTGGGCGGGGCCAAGAACTTCATGATCGGCTCGCTGATCGAGGAGCAGTTCAAGGGCAACGCGGGCAACTGGCCCTTTGGCGCAGCGGCTTCGATGATCCTGCTGACCATGGTGCTGATCATCCTGATGTTCTCCGCCCGCCAGCAGGCCAAAGCAGACAAGGCAGGGGAATGAGCCATGGCGCATGTGAATGAAAATATCAAAGCCTACAAAGGCTTCCGCTCGGTCACCCTGTTGTGCCTGGTGGTGCTGTACGCCCCCCTGGTGATCGTCACCATCTACAGCTTCAACGCCTCCGCTTCGATCACCAACTGGGAAGGTCTGTCATTCCGCTGGTACGCGGACGTGTTCACCGGACCGGAAAGCGCCAAGTTCAAGAGTGCGGCCTTCAACAGCTTCACGATCGCCATCATGGCGGCCACCGCCAGCACGATGATTGCCACATTGGCAGCCACCGCCATGGTGCGCGGCGGCCAGTTCAAGATGCGCACAGTGTCCTTTGGCCTGATCTCGCTGCCGCTGATGGTGCCGGAGATCGTGACCGCAGTGGCCACGCTGATCTTCTTCAACGCCATCGGCTTCACCCGCGGCTACCTGACCATCCTGGTCGCCCATATCGCCTTCTGCATCCCCTTTGCCTATCTGCCGATCTCGGCCCGGATGCAGGGGATCGAGGACAGCTTCGAGCAGGCGGCGATGGACCTTTACGCCACCCGGCGGCAGGCCTTCACCAAGATCCTGATGCCGCTGATGGCGCCGGGCATCATCTCCGGCTTTCTCTTGGCCTTTATCGTCTCGCTGGACGATTTCATCATCACCAATTTCGTCAAGGGCGCGGGCGTCGAGACCCTGCCCACCGCGATCTTCGGTTCGGTCAAGCAGGGCATCAAACCCAACATCATGGCGATCTCGACCATGCTGCTGAGCGTCTCGGTGGTGATGGTCACCATCAGCTACTTCGTCAGCAAATCCGACAGCAATAAATGATCCAAAACGGGAGGAACCTCATGAAAACCCTGCTGAAATCCAGCGCCGCCGCGCTCGCGCTGAGCCTGGCTGCCAATGCCGCCGCCGCCGAGGGCAAGCTGGTGCTGTACCACTGGTTCGAATACATGCCGCAGGAGCTTTTGGAGAAGTTCACCGCGGAGACCGGCATCAAAGTGACGATGGACACCTATGACTCCAATGAATCCATGCTGGCGACGCTGAAGGCGGGCGGCATGGGCACCTATGACCTGGCGGTGCCGGGCGATTACATGGTCAAGATCATGGCCGGAGAGGGCCTCTTGGACACCATCGGCGACGGTGAGCTGGCCAACAAGGGCAACATCGCGCCGGAATGGGCCGATCCCGGCTTCGATCCGGGCCGGGCGCATTCCATTCCCTACCAGTGGGGCTCGACCGCCTTTGCGGTGAACCGTGATGCCTATGGCGGCGATATCCTGACCACCGGCATCCTGTTCGAGCCGCCGGCAGAGCTGTCGGGCAAGATCAACGTGCTGGACAGCCAGGGCGAGATGATGGCGCTCGGGTCGCTGCATCTGGGCATCCCGCAGTGCGCCACCGACCGCGAGCAGCTGAAGGCGCTGAATGCGATGCTGCAGGGGGCCAAGCAGCATTGGGCCTCGTTCAACTCCGACACTGCCAAGGAGGTGCTGGTCTCCGGCGATGCCGCCGCGGGCATGATCTATGATGGTTTTGCCGCCAAGGCGCGCGCCGAAGGGGCCAATGTGGAATACGCCTTCCCCAAGGAGGGTTATGTGGTCTGGATGGACAATGTGGTGCTGCTGAAAGACGCGCCGAACCGGGAGAACGCGCTGAAATTCATGGATTTCCTGCTGCAGCCCGAGAATATCGCCGCAGTCACCAACTATGCCCAGTACAACGCAGGCGTGGCTGGGGCCGAGGCCTATCTGGACGCGGACCTGGCCGCCTTGCCGGAGCGCAATCCGCCTGCAGAGGCGGGCGAGGGCGTGTTCATCGAGGTCTGCGATCAGCAGACCCAGGCGGTTTACGACCAGATTTGGACCAATCTCAAGAAGTGACCGCGGAAGGGGGGGGGGGGGGGGGGGGGGGGGGGGGGGGGGGGGGGGGGGGGGGGGGGGGGGGGGGGGGGGGGGGGGGGGGGGGG